>CAYPPC010000312.1:0-3154 GCA_964412435.1 uncultured Paludibacter sp. | reverse complement strand
TGTGTTCTCATAAATGGCTGAAACACGCGGCGTGCTCCAGTTGAGAAATGCGCCGCCATTGCGCACCATAATACCCTCCCCGTCGGGGAAACAGGCCAGTTCCGGATAGGAAGCCAGAATGGCCGAACTGTGACCCGGCACATCAATCTCAGGCATCACCTCTACAAAACGCTCTTTAGCGTAGCGAACCACCTCCCGGATCTCATCATGCGTGTAAAAACCACCGTAATCCCTGGCTACGCCCGAATCCAGGTGAGGCAGGCTGCCAAACCAACCGATACGCTCTTCGCGCCAGGCACCCACCTCTGTCAACTTAGGCAGGGATTTTATCTCAATGCGCCAGCCCTCATCATCAGTCAGATGCCAGTGAAAGCGGTTAAACTTAAAGCGGGTCATTTTATCAATATACTGCTTCACCTCATCCACCGTGAAGAAGTGTCGCGACACATCCAGCATCATTCCGCGCCAGCCCACCCGGGGATAGTCCACAATTTCAACTGCGGGAATCTCCCAGTTGACCGCCCATTGCAACTCATTACTCTCAATCTCGGGCGGGAAAAGCTGCACCAGTGTCTGCGCGCCATAAAACAGACCGGCGGAACTGTTGGCACGAATTGTAACTCTCTTTTTTCCGACATTCAGCCGGTAACCCTCCGCACCAATCTCCTCATCCTCAACACTGTTCAGGATAAGCTGCAACTGACCTTTTGCTCCCGGCAAGCGCAGCACCTCGCTGCCTGCTGCCGCAGAAAATCTCTCTTTTAGAAAATTGAAGGTAATCAAATGCTCATCACCCTGCGGCATTCCCACCGACAGCACTTTAGGCAATTTAAAAACACCGCTCTTCTCACTCACCGAAACCGGCTCGGGAATAATGGAATGTGACCTCGATTGCGCATTTACAGCCACGCCACCCGTTAAAAATAGAAGCATAAACAAATATCTGAAAAATTGTTTCATAAAGGATGAATTTTTAAAATTTATTATCAGACAAAACTAAACAATAAACCCTCAAACAAAAACTAACAAACACTAAGTTTTCAAAAAGACAAGCAAGCTGTCAAGACAAAACGGACACCCGCCCGAGCATAGTCCAAAAATTAAACATAATGCGCTTTCAATACGTTATAATTTAGATAGAGCAACAAATTAAAAAACAAATATATGAGAGCATTACAATTTAGGAACGGAGATCAGTTTCCGGCATTTGGGCTGGGCACCTGGCTGGCTAAGCCGGACGAAGTTTACGAGGCAGTTATCAGCGCAGTGAAAGCAGGCTACCGCCACATTGACGGCGCTTATATCTACAAAAATGAGAAAGAGGTAGGCAAGGCACTGCAGACCCTTTTTGCCGAAGGCACCGTAAAACGCGAAGAGCTTTTTATCACCTCCAAACTTTGGAACAACTTCCACGAGCCGGAGAAAATGGAGGGAGCTATCCGCCAAACGCTGAGCGATTTACAGTTAGACTATCTCGATCTTTATCTGATCCACTGGCCTTTTTCCTTCAGAAAAGAGCATCCTGAAACGGCTGATGATCTGATTTCGCCTAATGAGCTGCCACTTGGCAAAACCTGGCAGGGGATGGAACAGCTGAAGCAAATGGGTCTGACCCGGCATATCGGCGTATCCAATTTCAGCATCAAAAAACTCAAAGAGCTGGCTGCCGGTGCAAAGGAAAAACCGGAAGTCAATCAGGTGGAAATTCACCCTTACTTCCAGCAAAACGAGTTGATTGAGTATTGCCGGAGCGAAGAAATTCTTGTGACTGCCTACTCTCCGCTGGGGAGCCGCCATCTGATTAAGACGGATGATTCAATCACCCGAAATGAGGTAATTCAAAAAATCGCAGAAAAGCATGAAGCCACCGGGGCTCAGGTCATTCTAGCCTGGGGTATGCAACGCGGCGTTGCCGTGATTCCCAAATCGGTGAATGAGGCGCGGATTCTCGAAAATTTCGGTGCTTTACAGCTTGAATTAGACCCGGTCGACATGGAAGCTATTGCCGGTATCGACCGCAACAAACGTAACGCCAAAGGGCTGTTTGGCATTCTCCCCGGCGGGGTTTACACCTATGAAAACCTGTGGGACGAGTAACATCGCCGGGGCACGAATCACGAAGCACTTCGGGGCTCAGCACGGCCGCCCACGCAAAGAACTTCCCGGAAAGCGAGAGTTAATTCCCGGAAAATCATTAAATTTGCCAAATTATTAAATCAAAAGATGAAGAGAGAAGAGATAGATAAGATACGAATGCAGTTTCCCATTTTATCGGAACAGGTTTACAACCGGCCACTGATCTATTTTGACAATGCAGCCACCACGCAAAAACCAAGAGCTGTTCTGGATAAGATTATGTATGGCTACGAACACAGCAACGCCAACATTCACCGTGGGGTGCACCACCTGAGTCAGCTGGCCACCGAAGCGCATGAAGCTGCACGCAAATATATAGCAGAATATATCAATGCCCGGTCGGCCGAGGAGGTTATTTTCACCCGCGGCACCACCGAAGCGATCAATCTGGTGGCATTCGTGCTGGGCGAGTACAACTGCCGGGCGGGCGACGAAGTGGTCATTTCAGCCATGGAGCACCACTCCAACATTGTGCCCTGGCAGATGCTTTGTGAACGAAAAGGGATGAAACTCCGGGTAGCACCCATCAATGAAAAGGGAGAAATTATCCGGGAGGAGTACCAGAAACTGCTCAACGAACGTACCCGTATTGTATCCATAACGCACATATCCAATGTGCTTGGCACCATCAATCCAGTAGAAGCCCTGATTGCCGACGCACATGCGATGGACATTCCAGTGCTGATCGACGGCGCACAGGCGCTGCCGCACATCCGGGTAGACATGCAAAATCTGAATGCTGATTTTTATGTATTTTCGGGCCACAAAGTTTATGCTCCCACCGGTATTGGGGTGCTTTACGGCAAAAAAGAGCTGCTCGAAAAACTGCCACCCTACCAGGGCGGCGGTGAGATGATCCAAACAGTTACTTTTGAAAAAACAAGCTATAATGATCTCCCCTTCAAGTACGAAGCGGGCACACCCGACTATATCGGATCCACCGCGCTGGCAGAAGCTTTGCGGTATATCGATGAGATTGGTATTGGTCTCGACAGACACCTTAGAGATCCTCAACGAA
>CAYPPC010000311.1:0-3204 GCA_964412435.1 uncultured Paludibacter sp. | reverse complement strand
TATGCTTATGTGATGAATGGCAGTGATGGTAGAATTGAAATAGCTGTTGAGTGTGATAGTTCTGGCAAATGCATTAAAGCTGATTTATTTAGGCATTTTGAACCGGGCTCTATGGTCAAGCCATTTTTGCTTGCTTCTTGCCTGGATGTTGGCGTTTGCGATTCCCGGACTAGGCTTAAGGCAAAGTCAGGAATGCGGATTGGCGATAAGCTGGTCTATAATACTCTGGTTTTGGACGAGAATAATTACAGTTTGTATGAATACTTATACAACAGTATCAACACAGGCTCGGTTGACATCTTGGATTTGATGTACCGAAATGGTCATGAGGCGCGATACGGCAACACATGGGCGCATTATGCGGATAACATCTTTAAGATTACATCTGCAGAGGGCGTCAATATTTCAAGCTTGTCCACAGAAAGGAGCCCGAGGTATAGAATCGCAATTAGTGGTTTTGGTGTAAATATAACTACGACGCCTCTGGACTTAATGAAGGGTTTTAGGGAGATGCTATCATGCGGACAGGTTGACGATACTAGTGACCTTGGCGCTAAGTGTGCTATCGGTCGTGATACGAGTATTCAGATAAAGACACTGCTGGAGGAGGTAGCGAGTAATTCCGGGATAAATGTGCGTAAAGACATTACTTACGGGGGGAAAACAGGTAGCGCTGGGTATCTTACTAAACAGCATGAATACGGCTCTGATTATATCGGGTCGTATATTGGGTTCGCAGAGTTTTTCGAGTCTGGTGAGGAGAAGGTCGTTCTGGCCCAGCTTCAGCGCCCCAGTTCAATCCTCGCAAGTGCAGATGCTATGGATACTTGGGCTACTATCATCGGGCAGCTTAATCGTGGACACTAGATATCTCTAGTAGACAATCCCTACTATTTGGTCTATTTTGATAGGCCCTAGCGTCCGTGAATCAATAGACATAGGTCGATTGTCTCCCATTAGGTACACCTCATCGTTCAGAAGTGTTATATCGATACGGCGCTTGTCTTCCGTGTCAACATGCATGGTTTTTGACCAGGGGCTTGATTTGTCTGGGTTGATCGTCTGCGAGGAGTTTGGTGCATAGACCGAAACCTCACCATTTTCTATGATGATTCTTTCTCCTGGCAGTCCGATAACGCGCTTAACCATTGTTCCCTGTGGGCGAAGAAAACCGTTATCATATAGATTGCTAAAATCTGTTTTTGATATAACTACGTCCCCTCTCTCTGGTATATATTTATAACCAGACAATAGCCTCGATAGAGTCTGCCTACTCTTGTTGACTATAACTCGTGATCCGTCCTGGATACTATTTTCCATGCTAGGGCCGCTTACCTTGTGGATATCTAAGAATAATGAGATTACAATAAGGGCGACTGTGATTATTGGCAGTGTGATAATCAGTGTTCTACGTAGTATGCTCCATATAGATATTATCGCCAAATACAGTCTGCTGGCCTTGAAGCGAGCCATCATTTCTCCGCTATATCTATTTGCGATAGGTTTTAGCCCATGAGATATTTTCCATAGTTGTCTTTGGCGATATTTTCGAAAAAAGAACCTAATGGCCATGAGTACTGCAATGATGGTGGTTGTAAATATAGAGAACTGGATGGGGCCAGATAGCCTATTATACAAATGGCGTAGCGTCCCTATGGGTGAAGCTATTTTTTGCGATTCAGGGTGCCCTACTAGAGTGATCTGTTGCCCTGAGGTGTATGTGATGATTCTGATGGGTAGCTGTTCGTAGGGGTTGGTTATGAAATGGCTATCAAACTCTTCCAGCGTTGGTTCTGTGAAGTAAAACTTACTATCGATATAGTAGTCGACTCGTTCAATTCGATCCTTATCAGGGTCGACAACAACGCTTAACGATAGTGTGTCAAATAGTGGTGAGTTCCGAACCGGTGTGATCGAGCCTTCCTGTCCATTTATTTTTGTAAATGCTGATCCATTTTTGAGTGATATACTCTTATTTTCAGGGATGAGTGTTAACGATAAGCCAAATCTATCCAATAGAGCATCTTTGTCGCGTGCGGTGAGGTAAAAATATTGAGTTGATTTTTTGCTAACTTCTATTGTGCCGACTACTTTATGCTCTGATGTGGGGCTGATGCCTGTAGATATGGTTTTGCAGGTTTCTTCGCTTTCGGTATAGAGATTGATTGTGTCGGTGCTCGAAGATTTGAGGAGAACCTTGTATTTGCCAGGAGGGATTTCGATAGAGCCTGTTAATGTTGAGTCTGTATATTCACAGTTATTAAAGTCCTCGTTGTTATCTAGGCTATATGCGGTACTATGAAGTGGCAAAACGAAAAATACCATAGAAATCATTAGCGCAAGCGATAACTGAAACCTCGTCATGTCTACTCTATATGGTAGCATAATGCTAAGCTAAAGATCTGTAGTAAGTTTTTTAATAATCTAAACATTTTGAGTGCTTGCTGGCGTCGATATGATTGTCAATGGGCGGCTGCGCCTAGATGCTATGCGGTGGATGGGCAGAATGGTCGCTCTTTGACATTAAATGGCGCATACGGAACTAGATGTTTTGGATCTGCCTCAAAGCATAAGAGATGCCTACTGTTAACAATAATTTTCGCCATGGAATATTGACGAAACTGAACCGTGCGTATTGATAGCTTCGATCGCTCTAGCAACGGTTTCAGCTATAGAGACGACTTTGATGTTTTTAGGAGCTTTTTCGGGCAGGGGCAGTGTGTCTGTTACGACAACCTCATCAATACCAGAATTAGAGATGCGCTCAAATGCCGGCCCACAAAACAGGCCATGCGTCGCCACTACAGACACCCTTGATGCGCCATTTTCTTTGAGTAGATTAGAGGCTGAACAAATTGTCCCTGCTGTATCTATCATATCGTCGCTGATTACACAGTGCTTGCCCTTGACATCGCCAATTATAGTGATGGCCTCTGCAGTGTTTGTGGCGGTGCGTTTCTTATGAATGATAGCCATGTCTGTGCCTAGGCGATTGGCAAAGCGCTCAGTTCGCTTTACGCTTCCAGCGTCTGGGGATACCATTATAAAATCATTAAAGTTGGTTTTCATGTAGCTTTCGATAGCTGGTCCAGCTATGAGGTGATCAAATGGCCCGTCAAAAAACCCCTGAATCTGATTGGAGTGGACATCTATAGTCACGATTCTATCTGCATATGCCGCTATGTTCGGATCATGGGTAACAAT
>CAYPPC010000310.1:0-3266 GCA_964412435.1 uncultured Paludibacter sp. | reverse complement strand
AATGCCTGTTTTTCTTTTGGACAATAAAACAACAAAAAACCTCCACCTCCTGCACCAAGAAGTTTTCCTCCTGTTGCGCCATTATTCATTGCTATACTATAGAGTTCATCAATCCTAGAGCTTGATATACTTCCTGCAAGTTCCTTCTTCTTCATCCATCCTTCATTTAGAATTGCTCCAAAATCAGAAATTGTGTTACTTTCCAAGGATGATTTCATGCCTCTTGCAAGATCACACATCCGGATTAAATTTTTCATCTTATCAGCCTGCGTGACAATATTTTTCTTCTGTTCAGCAAGAATCTTATTAGCGTCATGGGTAATACCTGTATAGAACATCACAAGATTGTCCTGAAGATTCCCCAATGTCTCTCCTCGTATAATTACTGGCTCAACAGACACACTATCATCTTTATGAAAAGAAATAAAATTAAGCCCCCCACACGCTGCTGCGTATTGATCTTGCTTTCCAATAGGCGCACCAAGTTTTTCAATTTCCACTTTACATGCCTCTTCAGCAAGCTTGGTTTTAGAAACATACTTTCCCTGATAGCATGCCAAAGTATGTAGTAGCCCTACTGTGAATGAACTCGATGATCCAAGTCCAGTCCCGCTAGGTACATCTGCAGTACTGGAAATCTCCACTCCAGTTATTTTTTTCTCATTAAGAACACAGTGAAATATTGAATGCTGAATATCATTAATATTATCAACTATCTCATTTTGCGAATATTTCAGCGCAGTTTTCTGCTCGTCAAAATATGGGTGAATCGTTAAATACATGTATCTGTTAATTGTTGTGCTTAATACACACCCACCATATTCCCTATAGAAATCTGCCATATCGCTTCCGCCACCACAAAAACTTACACGGAAGGGCGTTTTTGTTATAATCATTTTTGTTCCCCCTAAAGTGTACGCTAAATTTTTCCATGCAAATGCGTTTTCGCATATTTTTCTACGTCATTGTTACATATCTCCATGTCAAATGGAGGAAACATCTTCCTCTTTTCTATAGCAAGTACACCAAAATAATAATGTAAGGAATGCATTGTCTCAGTATACTCATTTACTGCAAAATCATCTTCTTGGGATATCCACGCATGCAAATAATCAATGAAATTTTTAGAATATTCAATAAATGTATTTGGTTGTTTTACTCCCGAACCATATTTTTGAGGATTATAAGATGTTGCAGTATCTTCACATAAATAGACACCATCTTCTTTTACATGCGAATACATTTCTTCGAACGTTATAATCTGCTGTTCCATATAATGACCACCATCGTCAATCAAAACATCAAGTTTAGGAACTTCCTGCTTTATGGTTCTCCAAAAATCTCTATCTGCCTGATCACCTATGAAAATTTCAATCTGTTCATCTTCAAATTGTTTGCAGTCTTCAGAAATATCAACCCCATATATCTTTGCTTTGTTGCCAAATATATGCTTCCATATTTGAAGAGAGCCACCACGATTCACACCGATTTCCATTATTGTAACATCTTTGCCAATATACCTCTTAAAATGATTATTATATACCTCAAAATAGTGAAGCCATTTAAAAGATCTATTATGCTTGCCCATCAGGAAAAATCTTTCCATCTCGCTAATTTCACTTACATGTGCACACAGTTCATCATATATCATATTTTGATTTCGAACTTTATTCCAGTCACAAACCATTGTACCTGTATTTCTAGGCGATACAGAAAAATAATCTCTGAAATAAACAATCGTTTTTTCATCCATTCCTAACCGAATCAGATCATCTTTTATAGCTTCAAAATTATTGTCTACACTTACCAGAATCAACTCATAAGATATATCAGCAATACTCTCTGGTGATACTATTTGAATCCCTTCAATTTTCCCTCCAATCTTATTAGAATCTTTGTCAGTAATAAATACAATTTCATCAGCACCTTGTTTTCTCACTGCCTCTAAAACCATTTTGCAATTTTTCCCTGCTCCGTATACAATAACATTCATATAATTTGCCCTATTCCTTTCCGAAAGTGCACTGTACTATAAATTGATCATAATTAATTATATGTTCCTTTGATATACCAAGCGTATTTGTCAACTGCAAATAAATTTCACGATAATATTTATCAGAACCTATAACTATATAATCATGTTTCATTTTTTCAATTTCATCTGGTATTATTACCTTTATATTATTTATTGATTTCCCCTTTAAATTGGGATTGTTATCGCAAAAAGCAATAACCTTAAAATTCAATCTATTATATAAATTATACGTATCTAAACACTTTCTTCCAAGTTCTCCTGTTCCAAATATTATAATGTTTGCTTCAGTTTTCATTTCATTAATATCGGTCTCTTTATGTACATCTAATAACAATTCACTTATTATGTTCTTCGTTGCCGATTTCTGACCAATATTCTGTTGATAAATTTTTCGCCTTTCATTATGCTTTGGATCATCACCATTCATAAAGCATCTGCAAAAATTAATCATATGTTCAACATTCGTTCCTTGATAATAGCTATCAATTATATCCTGACATGGTTCAATCATTGGCTCTTCGTAGCATTCATTATGCATATATAAAACAGGTACTCCCTTAAATCCCGCCTCAATCATTATTGCGCTTCGATCAACTATAATAGCATCGGCATTCATCAACGAATTCCTATAATCATCAGCTGTATCTATATAAACATTTGATAATCTTTTCAATTCATCTTCTAGCTTTATAGCTAAGCCTCTAAGTTCTGTCGAAAGCGTCTCATCTGTAAATTTCGGGTGTGGCATAAAGACAAAAAATAATCGTTGCTCTAACTTAATCCACTCTACAAATTTCAAATATTCATTCAAATCAGGGGTAGCTTGTTTCTTTACACCATCTTCTATAAACTCTTTCGGAAAATGCACTTTCCAAAGTATAATCTTTCTACCCTGTGCCCGCTTTTCCACTTCAATATTCAGAGGAAACTCATTCTGAAGACCATCAAACCTCGTTAGCCCAGTAGCTTTGACACTTTTATGATTAATACAATATTTATCATATTCCTTCTTTATCGCTTCCGATAGAACACATATTTCATCCGCATTAAGTACTGTTGCAAGTGAAAAATGCTTATATCTTGACTCTTTTGTATCTGATATTTCAATCCCGTATGGAATATACACTATCTTTATTCCTAAAAGCTTATACCGTATTGACCATGCATTCACATCTCGATGACCATTATCATAGGGGGTTTGGTAAACCATATAATCCGGCATGAATTTCAG
>CAYPPC010000309.1:0-3278 GCA_964412435.1 uncultured Paludibacter sp. | reverse complement strand
GAAAGAGTATCAATATAGCGGTCTCTTTCATCCATTGTAGTAAATCCTTTCACATCGTCTGCTGTCCACGCTTTATTCACCTCTCCATACTCACCAAAATCAGTTTTCATCAGGTCAAACGGACTGTCAACACCCACCAGGGTGTAGCTGTAAGGACGAAGTGTAACTGTAACCGTACCGCATACATTTTCCTGCGAGCTCTCGAGGAATTTTTCGATATCACGCATCACCGGCTCCAGATATTGAGCTTCATGCAAGAACATGCCATACCATGTACCCAGTTGATCTTTCCAGTATTGTTGCCATTTGGTCAGTGTGTGTTTTTCAAGCATTTTGTGCGCATCAATAATTAAAATTGGTGCTGCTGCCTCAAAACCAACACGACCTTTAATACCTATAATAGTATCACCGATATGCATATCACGGCCGATACCGTATTTATTAGCAATTTCTTCCAGTTTATTAATCAGATAAACTTTATCATCTGATTTTTCGCCGTTAACAGCTGAAATCTCCCCCTTTTCAAAACTGACGCTTACGGTTTCTTCTCCCGTTTTCATCACCTGGCTCGGATATGCATCCTCAGGAAGCGTCAGGGCAGAGTCGAGCGTCTCTTTACCTCCGATGGAGGTGCCCCACAAACCTTTATTAATAGAGTACTCCAGTTTTTTAAAGTCAGCTACAAAACCATTCTCCTTCAGATAATTGATTTCGTACTCACGTGTCAGCGTCATGTCACGCGTGGGAGTAAGAATTTTAATTTCCGGAGCCAGAATCTCGAAGGTCAGATCGAAACGAATCTGGTCGTTACCTGCACCCGTACTACCATGTGCCACATAGTCAGCACCTACCTCTTTGGCGTAGTTAATAATGGCTATTGCCTGAAAAATACGTTCTGAACTTACCGAAATCGGATAAGTTCCGTTACGAAGCACATTACCAAACACCATATATTTGATACTTTTCTCGTAATATTCCTGCGTAACGTCCAGGGTCACGTGTTTCGCCGAACCCAGTTTGTAAGCATTCTCCTCAATTTTTTTCAACTCTTCGGGGCTGAATCCGCCTGTGTTGGCAACTGCGGTATAAACTTCATATCCTTTATCAACTGCCAGATATTTTGCGCAAAACGAGGTATCAAGACCTCCGCTAAATGCTAATACTACTCTTTCTTTCATAACTTAAATCCTCTTCGCTTCTCTTTTTATTTTTTTGTTTTATTATTCATTTTCCATTTTTCCGGCCTTTGCCGCGACCTTTACCATGTATATGCTTCACCGGCAGTTTCACCGGTTTCACAATCACATTGCTTTGAACCGGTTTCTCCTCTTTCTTCTCCCAGGCAGGATCGTAGAGCATACCGGTACAGAGGCAGTGCTTTCTGTTGGTGCGCTGCAAAATGTCGTAATTCACACAACTTTGGCAACCTTTCCAAAACTCATCATCATCAGTAAGTTCTGAAAATGTGACCGGACGATAGCCCAACTCCGAGTTTATCTTCATCACTGCCAGCCCGGTAGTTAATCCAAATATTTTAGCGTCCGGATAACGCTCACGCGAAGTCTGAAATGCCTTTTTCTTAATTCGCTTGGCCAGCCCCTGTCCGCGATAGGTATCCACAACTATCAAACCGGAGTTGGCAACAAACTTTTTGTCACCCCAGGTTTCAATATAGCAGAAGCCGGCAAAATCGCCATCTTTGGTCAATGCAATGATCGCCTTTCCTTCCCTCATCTTTGCCTCCAGGTATTCGGGTGATCTTTTGGCGATACCGGTGCCGCGCACCTTAGCAGCATCCTCTATCGTCTTCAAAACCACCTCAACATAAGGCAGATGATGCTCTTCGGCAATCATTACGGTTACTTCATCTATTTCAGTTTTATCTTTATTCATTCGTTGGTCAATTAATTTTCATTAAAAATCTGGTTGATTACTTCCAGCAGACTCGATTTAGAAACACCATCGCGCGGTATCAGAAGAATTGTATCATCTCCGGCAATTGTTCCCAAAACTTCTTTGGTTCCCCGGTTATCAATGTCCAGTGCAATAGCATTGGCATACCCCGGTTTAGTTTTCAAAACAGCCAACTGTCCGGAAAACTCAAGGCTCACCACTGCTCCGTGCCGTGTAAAATTTAATTTGTTCATCTCCTTAGGAATGGAGAGTGCCTGTGAGGGCAATACATATTTATACATTCCGTTTGAAAGTGGAGTTTTCGACACTTTCAAAGCCTTTAAATCACGTGACAAAGTTGCCTGCGTTATATGATAGCCTCTTTCAGCAAGCTTTTCCAACATCTCTTCCTGGCTTCCAAGCACACTGTACTTTAATATTTCCGTAATTACTCCAAGCCTTTCTCTTTTATTTTTCATACTATCAAAATTAATTATGCTGCTTATTACAATCTTTTCAACTATTGAGTTTTTTTTGACTATACGGTTAATCCTGATTTTCCGGAAACAAATATTCAATCCCGAACAAGCAACTCGCATATTTATACAACAGAAGTGCAAAAGTAGCATAATTTTATCTACTCCGCAAGATTTTATGAATATTTTTACACGAAAACCTGCAATCCTCAGAATAATTATACATAACAACGCTACACTACGAGGCTTAAACTGCTATATACGAGAGTTATCCATTAATACCTCCGGTTCTATTCGCTGTTTATTGAATATTCTTTGTAACTTTGCATCTCTTAAAAACTGAACAATATGAGTCTGATTGATAAAATAAGTCAGGGTGGGAAAACAGCCTTCTCGTTTGAGCTGCTACCTCCACTTAAAGGTAACGGTATTGAAAGTGTGTTTCGCACGATTGACACTTTACGTGAGTTCGATCCAAAGTATATTAATATTACCACGCATCGTAGCGAGATGGTTTATCGGGAAAAATCATCGGGACTGTTTGAAAAGGTTTCTGTGCGCAATCGCCCCGGCACCGTAGCCGTCGCAGCTGCCATTTTGCATAAATATAAAATTCCGGTAGTGCCGCATATTCTTTGCAGCGGATTCACTCCGGAAGAAACAGAATATGTACTAATTGATCTGAAGTTCCTGGGTATCAACGACCTGCTTCTTCTGCGTGGAGATAAAGCCAAACACGACAAATCTTTTGTGGCTACCGGGCATCAATATGCCACTGAACTACAGGAGCAGGTAAACCGTTTTAATGAAGGTTACTTTGTGGATGGCACAAAAATGAAGGTTATCGACGAACCATTTTCATACGGCATGGCCTGTTATCCTGAAAAGCATGAAGAGTCGCCAAACATG
>CAYPPC010000308.1:0-3282 GCA_964412435.1 uncultured Paludibacter sp. | reverse complement strand
GTTGACCTGAAATAAAATTCACTGTTTATCCCCTTATGGCCATCAAAGCGAATTGGAGGTTTTATTGTTTGAACCAAAGATAGAGCATCTCCTTGCCCTGAAGCTGCAGAACCAAAATGAGCAAACGGAATATTCCATTCTTGAATAATCCTTACAAAAGGAATTCGTGCACTTCTCACTGGCCCTATCTTATCAGGATGATTACTAGCAAAAATGGCAAGAAAGCGAGTAATGCTATAGGTCTCAACTGCAATTTCATAAACAATATCAGCTAATCCTAAAGCATATTGTGGACGTGCTTCTCTTGAGTTAGAAATCATAATACCGAATGCAAAATAATCTGTTTTTTCAAAATTTGATTTATCACCATTAAACAAAGAAAAATAAAATGATTCTTCTTCCTTTGGAGAACTTTCTAATGGTATTTCATCTTCTACTAATTCTCTTTTTGTACATGAAACACTACCAAGTATCAACAAAACCAAAATCAATATTTTTTTCATTTTTCTGCACTAATTATTAACATAAGCCTATATTAATAATATTTCTTTCTAGGACATTGTTTTCACGAAGTATACCTTTGTCCACTAGACATACTTAATAAAAGTATTGTTACGTATCTTATAATAAGATTGTAAGTTGATTTTAAAAATCTAACAATCATTATTCCCAAATAAATACATCCATTATCAGTAAGTATTCATCATTGAAAATCTTTTATCATTTAATGTGATTTTTAAATTATTAATCATCTCCTACGATAGATGAGCCATTAAAATCAATCAATCAATCCATAATCAATCCTTATTTGCATCACTATTTTTAATGCCTAAAATTTTTAGTGTTTTTTTTACTTTCTCTAAATTATTAATTTTTAATATGCAGTAAC
This sequence comes from uncultured Paludibacter sp., assembly GCA_964412435.1. Lineage (GTDB taxonomy): Bacteria > Bacteroidota > Bacteroidia > Bacteroidales > Paludibacteraceae > UPXZ01. The sequence goes on along the minus strand of CAYPPC010000308.1, from coordinate 2,393 downwards.
CGTTTCGGCTTGAGCTATCTAATACATTTTTATTTTTAGGTTGGATATTACACTCAATTATTATCTCTGAATAATTCTCTTTTAAATCATTCATTCTTTTTATATCATTTTCGTCAAAAAAGAACTTTACGATTGAGAACCTATTGAATTCTTTATAGTTGAAATCAACATATTCTCCTAAAGAAATTTTTATTACATTAGCTATGAAATCAAAACCTGTCGATATTTCGACCATATCAGATCCAATGAAATCTCCACCCATTCTAGCTGCTATCTCAATGATTTTTATATCACCCGCAGTAGATACTTTTATCTCAGAATGTGTAGCTCCGTTGTCAATTTTTAAAGTGGTTAAAGACTCTTCAATTATTTTTATAATTTGCTGCTTTAAATCATCATTTATTCTAGCTGGTGCTAAGTGTGCACTTTCAATAAAATTAGGTGCACCAGAAGTGAATTTTTCAGTTATTTGAATGATTTTATGTTTACCCTTCTGTGATATTCCTTCAATACTAAACTCTTTTCCCTCAATATATTCTTCAATTAATATACAATCTACGAACGAAACTTTTTTAGCTCTTTCTATAGCAGGTTTCAATTCATCCAAGTTCATAACTTTGTAAATCCCACGACTACCTGATCTATCAATGGGCTTAATGATAGCTGGAAGTCTAATCTTTTCAAAATCAATATCTTGTTCATTATTTATGAGTTGAAATCTTGGTATAGGCATGCCTTTTTCTTCTAGCCTTTTTCTCATCTCGTATTTATTTGTTGTAAGTATTGTGCACTCTTGGGTATTTCCAACAAGATTTAGTTCATTTGCTAAGAAATTTACTGTTAGCATTGCAAGATCTGATGCTATGGAACATACACCATCAACATTAATTAGCCGGAGTCTTTCCAATATCCTCTCTTTCTCTATTATACTTATTGGATAGAAAAAATCAGACACTTCTTTTGCAATAGCATCATCTTCCCATGCAAAAACATGCGTCTCAACTCCCATATTTTTTGCTTTTAAAACTAGTTTTTTTTGAAATTCATTTGCACCAATAATTGCTATTTTTTTCATTTCACTTCACCTACTTTAATTATTCTTATTATAAATAAAAATATTGAATGCTTATTCTATATTTCTATTCCTGTTTCCTTATGTTCTCGAACTTTTACTGCAGGTATACCATAGTAAGTACTATAATCATCTGGTGAATCTAATACTAGGCTATTTGCTCCAATAAGTACTTCTTTGTTCACAATAATATTTTCTTTTATTACTGAATTAAATCCTATAAAATTATTCTCTAAAACTTTTGAAAATCCACCTACTATGGTTGAAGCCGCAATGAAATTATGACTTCCAACCAAACTATCATGACAAAGCAATGAGTTAGACCAAATAATATTATTATCAAAGACTTCTGTGAAAGGCTCTATAACTACATTGGCTAGAATTATATTCCCTTCGCCTTTTATTTCTCCCATTATCGTGGCTGTCGAATGGATATAATTTATTAAGCTGAAACCTTTTGATTTAATCATATCAAAAACCCTTTTTCGTGCTCTCATTTGCTTGTATCCAATTGCAATAATAAATCTATAATCTTCTTTAGATAAATCTTCTAAATCTTTTTCAAAAACTAGTATCTTTTTGCCCATAAATTCATTATTAACACGATATTTCTCATTCAAACAAAAGTAAGCTAACTCATACTCTTTAGACTGAGATATATAAAATGCAACCTGCTTAGCAAAATCACTTGTACCAAAAACTATCACTTTCATTTGTTTATCTCCTTACCTAATATTTTCTATTTTTTCTGAGCTTTCTCTTTTCTAATGTTCTTAAGATCGGCAACCAAAATATCTCCTTTAAACGATTCCTTAAAAATCTCTGTTTCGTATTCTTCTAATTTGCTTAATTTGTAAATTAAAAGATTATAATTTCTTCAGAAAAATGTGTTTTTCTACCAATACTATCAATATTGTTTTAACCTTTGTAACTTCACAAAATATGTGGTAAATCAATGTAATACTATTTGGCTTAATAGAGTTTTATATTTGGAAAGAACCTTAGTACTTTAGTTTTATAACATATCAATTGTGATCCCAAAATTAATCGGTAGTTATAAAAATGTTTAAACTGCAACTCTGCCCAATACTTATTATAAAATAAACCATCATGTCTTTTTAACTAGATGTAAACTTATTCAATCAATATCTGCATATCAGTAATAATAAATAAATAGATTTGACTTAAATACTTGATTCAAAATCACTTCTATTAAGCTATGAATAAATATTTCATTAGTTTTTATCAACATAATGTTTTTACAACTTTCATAACCACCCTTCTTTCTTTTTTTGTAGACAGGTAGATGCACTCTAAGAAG
>CAYPPC010000307.1:0-3306 GCA_964412435.1 uncultured Paludibacter sp. | reverse complement strand
ATAAGCACCATACCTATAGACGGAAAAACTATAGATCACCGCATAGCTAGCCTTTTTGAGTCAATAAGAAAAAATCCTAACTTCACAGACCAAGAGCATCTTGGAGAAATCTCCGCTGAACCAACAAAAAACATACAAGAATCCGTAAATGAAAAAGCTGATAAAGCACGAAAAGCCATGATACACTTCGTGATACGACAATTTGGCGACGGATTTTACGATGATTATGCAACACCGATCGTTGATTTTAGGATAGCGGAATACAGAAAGGTTGAAGAAAGTACGAGCGCTAAAGTGGTGGCAATTGCATTGGACGCACAGAACAGAGAGCGCACAATTGACTCAAGGTTTCTCCGAGCGCGGACCAAGGAGGACGACCCTTTCCGTAGCATGGGTACCTATGCAGTCAAAAAGGTTAATCCTATAAGTAAAAAGGTAGATATGAAATACCCCTTAACCCCATCTGATACTGAGGCTTACTACAGGCTTAACCATGACCGTGATAACACTAGTTTTCTCGCGGTCGACTTATTACGACAGTATATTAAACATATCAATCACCCACTCACCCCTCCTCGCCCAGACTTGTTGCCGATGATGGAGAATCTTGTGGAAGATGCTGGCGAGTTGTTTAACACCTTAAGCTTCACTATACCTCGTATCAATAGGCATCCCAAAGATACGACCTGGGAGGGATTTAAAGGAGGAACAGACCGCTCTTCGTTTGCCTCTAGCTCAGAACTCTGGAGAGTAAAAGCCTGGGAAGATTTAGCATCGTAGTACCTACACCATACCTTTAGCGTAGGTTTTCGATACAACTCCTATTTTCTGAGTAAAATCCAATTATGAGGCTCAATCCCATAATCTCGCTGATTTTTCGAAAATTCAATTTGAAAGCCTATACCTTCAAGTAAAGCCACGTAAATAGCATAGTCAAAGTAGCTCCACAGCATGGTATCTCCCACAAAACCCCTCTCTATTAGCTCGCCTTGAGGTTTGTCGCTAATAGTTAACAGGAGCAGTCCATTTTCGTTAAGTAGATCATATACTTTCCGGAATATCGCCTCATGTTCATTGCGAGGAATGTGAAGTATAGAAAAGAGCGCTAAAACTAGGTCGAACTGTCGGTTTGTTTTAAAAGTGCTTATATCTCCCACGATGTATTCTGCACTAGGGTTATATCGTTTCGCAAGCTCAATCTGCTTTTCACTAAAATCAACACCTGTCAGCTCGAATCCTTTGTCTGAAAAATACTTATCATAAGGGTAGCCACTCCCGCACCCGAGATCTAAAACAGTAGCGTCTGTTTTAAGCAAGCTTATAGTCTCATTAAAAATTATCTTCTCAAACTCGATAAGACCTCTCTGCCGATACTCCTTAGCGTAGTTATTTTTATTGTATGCTTTTTTGACTATGGACTTAAATTCGGTATTTTTCACTATATAGTCATCTTATCATGAGTTTTTCTATAACCCTAATTACATTTCAGGGAACACCCCCTCTGAGTGTCCCACTAAGTATTTCGAGGATAACGAGCTAATCCCTGGAGTGATGATTTTATGGTATATCTATAATATATGAGGTCTCATAAACCTATTCTTCGCCTAAAACCACACGATCTGCTACTATAGGATTATGGTAAGCCAAAGGCTTTAATCGATTAAATCACCACGTGGCAATACACGGAGAATAAAAATGCGCCCAGACGACGAAAATACTACTCAATTGAACGAAACTGTAGCGCCAGCGCTCAACCGGCAACCTTCGACGCACTCTGCCGGAAGGCTGACCATTCAGCCCCTTTCGTCCGAAAAAGATATTCTCAATGAAGCGCGGGCAGTCCAGTCAGTATTGCGCCAACCTGACTCCATGCCTCCTGCCAACACAGTAAACTCAGATAAGACAAATATTTACACACCGCCACCAGCAACCTCGACAGTGACCTTCGACAAGCATAACGTTATGGGCATAGATCGCCACACAAGAGGACTTGTTCTACAGGTTCGTTGCCATGCCGTCTTCTGTTTTGTTGCGATTCTACCGATAGTTATCATGAGCCATGTGATGTTTGGCGCTGTGTTGCCAATAATCCTGATTTCCATCGCTGTTGGCTCAATCGGCCTCTTCCTCTTACAGCCATGGGGGCAAAATTATTTACGAATTGGTTTGACGGCTATTTTATTCGTATTTGCAATCTACCTGCTTAACCCTTATGGTGTTTTATTCTTGTATTCTCTATCGCAAAGACCCGTTGCGACCACACTTACTACTATCGTCTTAATTATCGCGCTGGTTGTTGGCTTTAAGATGTCAAGAAACGAAGATATCCAAAATCTACTGTCTGGACAACCCAAGCCCTAAACGCCTATAGTAGAACTATGGCATTTGAGGATTTTTCACAGAAAGATAGCATTGTGATGGTTTACACCGGTGAAGGCAAAGGTAAAACCAGTGCTGGTATCGGTCTACTAGCTCGTGGCCTGGGTGCTGGTTGGCGAGTTGCTTTCGTGCAATTTATAAAGATGTGGGAGGTAAATGAGCACAAATTTTTACAAACTATCGCCCCGCTTTACCAAGATAATTTGACTTTCTACAAAGGCGGTAAAGGCTTTTTTGAGGCCGGCGAACTCAGTTCAAAAGCTAGTCGCAAAGAGCACCAGGATGCCGCCAAGAACACCTACGATTTCGCCTACCAATGTGCGTCTAGCGGTAAATACCAGCTGGTCATCTGCGACGAGATCAATAACGCCGTTCATGACGGGCTGATAAGTTACGACCTATTGGAAAAGTTAATCGACGACAAACACCCGCAAACCAACCTATGCCTGACTGGTCGAGATTTTCCCGATAAACTTATGCCGAAAACCGACATCGCTACCAATATGACCAAACTCAAACATCACTTCGATGATAAATTCCTAGCCAATCCCGGCATCGACTACTGAACTATCTAATATTTTCTATCTCGTCTTACTAAATGGTACAATGGAGTTATGCAAGACTCTGTTTTTACGAAAATTATCAAAGGCGAACTGCCTAGTCATCAAATTTATGAAGATAAAGAGACTATCGCTTTCTTGACTATTCAGCCATTTGTCGAGGGTCACACGTTAGTCGTGCCAAAGAAGCAAGTTGACCAACTCTGGGATTTGACTAGCGATGAATACCGTAAATTACTCGACACAGCCCAAAAAGTCGCCCTGCACCTCCGTAAAGTGTCCGGCAAAGACCGCGTTGGCATGATGGTTAAAGGTTTTGACGTACCGCATGCGCATATTCACCTCGTGCCTATCAACCGAAGCGATA
>CAYPPC010000306.1:552-3308 GCA_964412435.1 uncultured Paludibacter sp. | reverse complement strand
AAAAGCATATTCAGGTTCCCTGTCACTTTATTGATGATAGTAACGTGGATACTAATTGGGTTGAATGGCCTAAAACACAACCACTTAAGTATGTCGAACCCCAATAAAAAAGCGAATATATGAAGGAAGATATATCACTTTTCTGAATGTGTATGTGTCAGCTATGAAAAACTACCGGCAATAGTGAGCGCGGCAAAGGTAGAGTTATATACTGGCTATGGAAGTATCCAGGCGATTTACGTGGTTACACGTAAATCGCCTGGAGCCTACACAAAATTAAATTGACTTGAATAAAGAAAAATGACTTGTGAAATGTCGGGGTATTATACTAATAACGCTAAGAAAGCTGGTGATAATATGTTATTATTAAAAAACGCATCATTAATCGATGGCAAAGCGGAAAAAATTATTCTAAATCAAGATATATTAATTGAAAAAAATAAAATTAAAGAAGTCTCGGGCTCAAAGGGGATACAGCATGTAACAGGCGAGGTTGAGGTTTTAGACTGTTCTGATAAGTATGTTATGCCTGGGATGGTTGATGCCCATGTGCATCTTATATATAAAGATCTACGTGACCCTTATAGCATCGAATTGGAGAAATCTTTAGAGGAAGCAATGGCGGATGCGTTGTTAACTTCTAAAGAACTTCTTAGTTATGGGATTACAACAATTCGGGATGTAGGTACACGTGGAAGAATAAGCACTGTCGTGAGGGACCTTGTAAAGCAAGGAAAATTTCCAGGGCCAAATATAGTTGCTAGTAGTAGGATTATTTCAACGCCAGGAGGGATGTGCGATTATCAACCGAGCCATATTTTCGGTGAAAATAAATATGCTTTTGGTTTGGGAGAGTTGATTTTAGGCACTGATCAGGCGCGCGGAGCGGTGCGCAGAATGGTCAAAGATGGTGCGGAATTTATTAAGATAGAATGTAGCGGTACAGGGTTTAATCCATTTTGTCAGGCGCATGTAAACACCCTTTCTTATGATGAAATCGAAGCTATTGTTAATGAAGCGAAACAAAACAATCTTTATGTGGCTTGTCATGCAGAGTCTTATGATTCTATTAAGAAGGCAGCCAAGGCCTGTGTTCACGATATACAGCATGGTGTTTTTATCGATGATGAAGGTGTGGATTTAATGTTAAAGAACAATGTTTGGCTTGTTCCTACACTTGCTATGTATTGGGCATTTATAGAGAAAGGTCCCGAAATGGGTTTGCCTCAATCAATCATTGATGGGCATCTTAGAAGTCATGAGTTCCATGTTAAGAGTATTCAGAAATGTTTGGATGCGGGTATAAAAATAGCAGGTGGTAGCGATTCGGGCGGAATACATTTTCCGCAAGGCGGAATTCGTGAAGAAGCAACAAGATATGTTGAAATTGGAATGTCACCTATGTCAGCGATCAAGGCAATAACTGTTGATGGCGCTTGCTGCATCGGTTTAGGTGATTCTGTTGGAACTATAGAGGCGGAAAAGGTTGCTGATATCATCATATTAAACAAAAATCCATTAAAGGATATTAATGTACTAAAAGATGAGAGTAATTTGTATTTGGTATTAAAGGGCGGGATGCCGGTAAGGGGGAGTCTATAAACGCTTTGGCACTGGGCTTGTTCATGGTTATATGTACGCTGTTTTCTTTTAGGCTTTCGCTTTTACTGTGAAATAAAACTAGCCTAAAGCCTGAAACAATCGATCTGCAATATTTTATATAAAGGCTAAAAAAGTTTTGATCAGATTAAATACTGATTCAATTAAGCAAAAAGCTATATGTAACTAGTTTATTAAGATAATAGAATAAATAGGAGTGCTTATGTTAAACGATTCTATGCTCAAAATGCAAGGTATTGATAAACGGTTCCAAGGTATTCATGCATTAAACAATTTTAATTTTGAATGTAAAGCAGGAGAAGTTCACGTTCTTATGGGCGAAAATGGTGCGGGTAAATCTACCTTGTTGAACATTTTATCAGGAATCTACAAGGCAGATTCCGGGTGTATTTATATTAATGGAAAATTAGTAGATATTAATTCGCCAAGCGATGCTATAAAGCATGGTATAGCTATGATCCACCAAGAGATTCAGCTATGCTCCAATATGGCTATTTTTGAAAACATTTTTCGGGGGGATGAATTTGTAAAGAAACCATTTTTTACAGTAGATTATGCTAAAATGGAAACGGAATCGCAAAAGCTGCTGGACAGCCTTAAAATGAATATAAAGGCTAATACACTAGTTAAGGATTTATCAATTGCACAACAACAGATGACAGAAATTGCGGAAGGACTTTCGCGCAACGCTAGAATTTTAGCCATGGATGAACCTTCTGCCTGTTTGACTGAAAAAGAGATAAGCGCTTTGTTTGATGCAATACGCAGATTGGCAAATCAGGGTGTGGTTATAATCTATGTATCACACCGCATGAATGAGGCTTTTGAGATTGGCGATAGAGTGACGGTCATGAGAGATGGAAAGCTAGTTGGTACTCGGGATGTAAAAAAGACGACGAGCAAAGAACTTGTTGAGATGATGGTCGGGCGCACCATAGAAAACTTTTATGTGGGCAAACGTCCGGTAGGAGGCGAAACGCTTCTTGAAGTAAAAGGATTCACAAACAAAAAACTAAAAGACGTAAGTTTTGATGTTAAAAAGGGTGAAATTTTAGGTTTTTCCGGGCTTGTAGGCTCGGGCAGAACAGAACTTGCGCGCGCTTTGTTTGGATTGGACAAATTAGAGCGTGGAGAGC
>CAYPPC010000306.1:0-542 GCA_964412435.1 uncultured Paludibacter sp. | reverse complement strand
TGAAAAGATAGATATTAAACACCCTGAAGATGCTATTAATGTGGGTATAGGCCTTATCCCGGAGGATAGAAAAAATGCGGGGTTAATTTTAAATAATACGTTGGGGTTTAACATTACGCTTACAGTCTTAAATAAATTTATCAAAGGTTTTCATGTTAACACCAAAAAAGAACAAAAAATAATAGACGAATATTTAGATAATCTGAACATAAAAACAAGCGGCAAAGACCAAGCATGCGGTCAGTTAAGCGGTGGGAATCAACAAAAAGTTGTTATATCCAAATGGCTTGCAACTGAGCCCCAGTTACTGATTATGGATGAACCTACACGCGGTATTGACGTAGGATCAAAGGTGGAAATATATGAGCTGATGCATAAACTTATTGAAAAAGGTTTAACAATAATTTTTATCTCTTCAGACTTGCCTGAAATTATAAATTTATCGAGTAGAATCGTTGTTATGCATGAAGGCAAAATTACTGGAATTATTAATGCGGTTGAGGAGATACCAACTCAAGTAAAAATTATGTACTATGCTACTG
>CAYPPC010000305.1:0-3308 GCA_964412435.1 uncultured Paludibacter sp. | reverse complement strand
GATTGAGCTGAGTGATGTTCTTGCTCACATGCTGGTCTTTCAGAATCGACTCGTCATAGCGGGTAAACTCCGTATCCAGGTCGAGCAGAATATGCTTTTCTTCAAATATTTCGCGCCGGTAGGGGATGCTGGTTGTGCCCGGACTAAATACCTTGCTCCGGGAGAGGTTTTCAAAACTCTCACCGCTGTAGAGCGAAAATTTCAGATATTTATTGTCTGTTGTAAACTGCACCCGGCCTGAGTCAGCGAGCATCACGGTGGCATTGTCAAATCCGCTGGAGAAATCATAGATCATCAGCTCCTTAAGCAGCCCTTTGTCAGGGTCCTTCTCGCGCACATAGATGTTGTATCCGTCAATTCCTTTGTAAAACTCCCCTTCGGGAATCTCAGTTTCCGGTGCTTTCTGGCGAATAGAGAAAATCAGTGTCCACAGTTTTTGCTGCGCAACGGGGAGCACATTGTTCGAGAAAAAGAAGGCGCCGACAGAGAGGAAAGAGATAAAAATAATCAAGCCCCGCATAATCCGGAACAGAGAAACTCCGGCCGACTTCATAGCCGTAAGTTCAAAGTGCTCTCCCATATTGCCGAAATTCATCAGTGAAGCAAGCAATATAGCCAGTGGTAGCGCCATTGGTACCACCATCAGCGACACATACATCAAAAATTCAGCAAATATCTCAAAGCCCAGTCCTTTACCGATCAGGTTAGGCAACTCCTTCCAGACGAACTGCATCATCAGGATAAGCTCCGCAATAAAAAAGGTCATAAAAAAATAGACCAGAAACGAGCGGATTATATAAATGTGTAACTTTTTTATGCCTAACATAGGTTCGTGTCGATATATCGAACAAAAATAGTCAAATTTTGACGAAAAGACGAAACAATCAGAAGAAATATCTCCGTATTGTTCAGCAAGATGCTGCTCTTCGCTTTATATCTTTGCCGCTCTCGGACTTTGTCCGGTTTCCCTGAACTTTTTAAGGAAAATAATGAGCGTTGTAGTTGTCACAATCACAGCCAGCAGGTCCGAAACTGGCATGGAGGCCCACACACCATTGATCCCGTATCTGGGCGGCAGCAAAAGCAGACAGGGAATAAGGAACAGCACCTGACGTGTCAGGCTCAGGAAAATTGAGATTTTCGCTTTTCCAATGGACTGGAAGAAGGTGGTGATTACAATTTGTGAACCTACAAGCGGGAATATAAGTACCGATATGCGCATGGCTGTTGCTGCCAGTTCAATCAGCTGATCATCTTTGGTGAAAAGCCGGGCGAGTGAGTGCGGGAAGAAAGTTCCCAGTACAAACCCAAAAATGGAGATGGCTGTGGCAGCAATGGCAGTCAGTTTCAAAGTTTCACGCATCCGGTCATATTTTCCCGCTCCAAAATTGAAACCGAGAATGGGCTGAGCTCCCTGATTGAGTCCCACAATAAACATAATGATCAGCGAAATGATACTATGCTGGATACCGAGGGCGCCAATCGCCAGATCGCCGCCCTGCTCAATCAGTGCACGGTTCATCAATATTACAATAACGCTCATCGCTATCTGCATAAAGAAAGGCGAGAGCCCGATACCCAGTATAGATTTCAGTACCTCTTTGTCAAAAACAAAATACTTTTTCTGGAATCGCACTGCCGACTTCGGATTGAGAAAGTGCGAAATTACCCAGATACAGCTCACGCTCATGGCAATTGTTGTGGCAAGGGCTGCTCCGCGGATGCCCCAGCCAAACACAAAAATAAAAACAGGGGCAAGGATTACATTGACAACAGCGCTGATAAACATGGTGTACATGGCTTTGTGCGGATATCCGGAGGCGCGCATTACGTTGTTGAAGCCGTAGTTGACGGTGGCAATAAGCATCGATGGGATGATGATGCTCATAAAATCTTCAGCATAGCCGATGGTGTTTTCGCTGCCGCCAAAAAACATCAGAATTTTGGTCATAAATATACGCGACAGCAGCACCACTGTTCCGATTATAACAAAATTCATGATCAGCGCATTGGCGATAATGCGGTTTGCTTTTTCCGTATCATTCTCTCCCAGACTGATGGAGACGTGGGTGGCGGTACCCACTCCGATTAGCATACCGAATGCAAAGAGGAGATTCATAAATGGGAAGGTGAGTGCCAGTCCGGAAATAGCAAGCGGGCCCACTCCCTGACCGATAAAGATGCGGTCAATTACATTGTAGAGCGATGAAACCATGGTGCCGATAATGGCAGGCAGGGAGTAGGTGAGCAGCAGCTTGCCTATGTTTTCTGTGCCTAATCGGTTTTGTGTATGATTTGCAGTTGGTTTCATTTTCTGATCCGGCTCTTGAAGCCGGGTAAAAAAAAGCCCGGATTTCCATTGGGAATACCGGGCTTATATATTCTTATGAGTTAAAATTCATATTCAAATGCCACATGCCAGCCCCTGATTCTTTGCGGATAGTTCTTGTTGCGGCTCACACTGTTGATGCCCCACTCATAACCGCTTTTTACACGATAATTGCGCCACTGAAGTCCACCACCTGCACCGAGCTGCAGATTGAAGCGGTGAATCTCGTTTTTATAGGTGTTGTGTTTACCCGGTTGCGGTAGTTCTACCGGATGTGTAGGTGCAGGATCCACCTCATGTTGGGTCAGCGTCACCTTATCTGTGTGAGCCAGTCCGATGTTGAAGTTAGGTCCCGCATAAGCAAATGCTTTGATGCCCCAAACTATTGGAAGTGTGAAGCTCGCACGCACCGGTATGTCCAGCGAGTGACCCATATATTTGAAATTTGCTGTGTCATTGTGTGCATAGAACTGATTGCGCTGACCGAAACCGAGCGAGTATTTTAATCCGGTCTCTAAAGCCAGTCCGTATTCAAACGGAATCTCTACATTCATACCCACTCTAATCTGATGATAGGGGGTGGTTGTGTGGTGAGTGCCATAGCGGAACTGCTGGCCGTAGCCGGTTTCTAATCTGTATTTTAACGCTTTTGAGTTATCACTCTCAGTAGGATTTTCACTGATAACTGTCGGATTTTGACTGATCACCGTTGGAGTTTGTGCTGCAATCGAAAAACTGACTAATAGTGCCAAAAGGCTGATTTTAAATTTCATATATATTGAATTCTCTTGATGTTGTTTCTAAAAAATATAGCTGAGTGTAACTTTCAAATCATTGGCTCTAAGTGTAACATTCTCGAAATTGGTTCTGTTGCTGATGCCCCAGTCGTGTCCGCCGGTGATGGAGTAATTTTTCCATCTCACACCCAGCCCGGCACCAATCTGGGTGTCGAAAGGGCTGTAATCTTTGCTTGAGTAAA
>CAYPPC010000304.1:0-3327 GCA_964412435.1 uncultured Paludibacter sp. | reverse complement strand
TAGCGAGCAGCATAATGGGAATTTCAATCAGTTTCATCACCGCGAAAACCTTCAGTTTGGAGTAGCGCACTGCTAGTAATCCGCCTGCCGGTGAAAAGAGCAGGTAGGGCAACACCAACCCCGAAGCCACAATCGAAATCAGTTGCGACTGCGACATCCAGCCGGGCAGTGTCCAGGCTGCTGCGATAAAGATGATGCCGTTTTTCAGAAAGTTATCGTTAAAAACACCAAGGAAGTTACTGAAAAAGAGCGCGTACCATTTTTTATTTCCCATTCAAATTTGTGTTATGGGTACAAAGTTAAAAAGAAAGCCGGCAATTTTAGCAAAAACAACGAAAGAACTAAATTCTATTGACACATAGTCCACATAGTTTCCGTGATAAATAGTCTTTTCGCAACTATAAGGTTTAGATTAGAAAACATAGCGAAAATATCTTCGATGTTTTACCGGGAAATTCAAAGACCTGCGTTAAATAAATCTTAAGATGACTTCAAAATATACGATTTCATAAACAATAAATTCATATCATCGGTTTTACAGTGTAATTTTACTATTTTTGTGAAAGCGTCAGAACATTGTTTCTGCTCAAACGGTTTTAGCCATATGAAAAAGAGAATTAAAATCACGATAATCGGATTATTTTTAGTCGGAGTAATTATTAATATTTATGCACAAAGCTATTTTTTCTATGTGCAGTTTAGCGATAAAAATGATACACCCTACTCATTAGACAATCCTTCAGAATTTTTGACAACAAGAGCACTCGAGCGACGTGCATTTTTTAACATCCCGGTGGATAGTACCGACCTGCCGGTCAATGCGGCCTATTTGCAACAGATTGAAAATTTAGGTGTTCGGGTGCATGCCACCACGCGTTGGCTTAATGGTGCCACTATTCTGATGAGCGACTCCACAGTGATGGAACAGGTGCGTGCTTTGCCATTTATCAATTATTCGCAATTTACCGGACTGAATCATGTACCCGGTTTGTTGCCTGCACCGCAACGGGTAAAAAGCAGTTTGACAGCCGAGCTTGACTATGGCGCAGCCAATGCTCAGATTGAGCAACTGCAAGGAAAGGTATTGCACCAAGATGGTTATAGTGGCAGCGGAATGCACATCGCGGTGATTGATGCCGGTTTTCAAAATGTGGATATCAATGTAGCTTTTGAGACAATGCGCAATGAGGGCAGACTAATTGGGACAAAAGACTTTGTGAACCCCGAGTCAGATATTTTCCGGGAACACTATCACGGATCCAATGTTTTATCAGCTATGGCGGGCAAACTTCAAAACCCCGCCTTTACGGGTACTGCTCCGGATGCGTCGTATCTGCTTTTGCGCACAGAATCAGACCCTGGTGAGTACCTTTGTGAGCCCGACTTTTGGATCTCGGCCATTGAGTATGCCGACAGTTTGGGTGTGGATGTAGCCACAACATCATTGGGGTACACGCAGTTTGATATAGAAAGTATGAACTATGACTACAGCGAGCTCAACGGACATACTATCCGTGCCAGTATCGCAGGCAATATGGCTTTCGAAAAGGGGATTCTAGTTTTTAATTCAGCTGGCAATGAGGGAAATAAAGCCTGGAAATATATCAGTGTACCTGCTGATGCACAGGGTGTTATTGCCGTTGGAGCTGTAGATGCTCTCGGGCAAGCAGCCACATTCTCCTCCTTTGGTCCCACACCGGATGGTCGGATAAAACCCGAGTTAAGTGTTCGTGGTTCTGCCGCAGCACTTGTTTTTCCTTTTGGAAATGTCAGTACGTCTAGCGGAACCTCCTACTCCTCCCCTATTTTAGCCGGAATGGGCGCCTGTTTTTTGCAGGCAGCAAAGAGTTTAGCTCCTTCAGTCGGGCTCGATGAGATTCGGCAAATGATGTATCAGTCAGGAAGTCTTTATGACAACCCGCATGACCAATTAGGTTATGGGATCCCCAATTTTGCGACAGCTTATAACTCCTTGCTTACAACTTCAATAGCACAAAACACTGTATATGTTGGTGCAGGCCAGAGTGCGAAACTATTAATTCAGGATGCCGCGACTCCGCACTATTATCATTTACCGACAGGTGAAAAGAGCGGAAGTTTAACACTTTACTCACTACAGGGTACGCTGCTTTTCCAAACTAAAATTGAAGGACAATCCGTGATTGAATTGCCCTTGCTACCCACAGGAGTTTACATTATCAAAACAGAGAACTAACATGAAATCCATTACACTTAGTGAATTAACTACAGAGATAGAATCGGTTATCCGCCTTAATTTTGATATGCCTGTTTGGGTGCGTGCCGAAATAAGCGAACTACGTGAAAGTCGCGGACACTGCTACCTTGAACTGATTGAAAAAGAGGAAAGCAGTGATAACCTGCTGGCAAAAACACGCGCTACCATTTGGGCCAACAGCTACCGGATGTTGCGGCCTTACTTTGAAAGTACTACCGGTGAAAGTCTGCGTGCCGGCCTGAAAGTGCTGGTGGCAGTAACGGTTGAGTACAACAGCGTGTATGGTTTTAGTCTCAACATCCGGGATATTGATCCGGTTTTTACGGTTGGTGAACTGGCAGCCCGCCGCTTAGAGATTATTCGTCAGTTAGAGGCCGACGGCGTGGCCGGAATGAACAAAGAGCTCACTTTTCCGCACTTGCCACAACGGCTGGCAATTATATCATCGCCTACCGCAGCCGGCTATGATGACTTCTGTAACCAGCTGGACAACAACCCTTTCGGCTATGTATTTTACCGTAAACTTTTTACCGCAGCGATGCAAGGCAGTGAAACTGAGCCTTCTGTTATTAATGCATTAGAGAGGATTTACAGCAATCACGAGCTTTTTGATGTGGTATTGATCATTCGCGGAGGTGGTGCAACGACCGACCTGGCAGCATTTGACTCGTACAATCTCGCACTCAATTGCGCACAATTCCCTATGCCTATTATTGCCGGAATCGGACATCAGCGCGATGTCTCTATCCTTGATATGGTGGCGCACACCAGTGTAATAACGCCCACAGCAGCCGCCGAGTTTTTGATTATGAAAATGCGGGAAGCCGAAGAGGAACTGAACAACCTGATTTACGGTATCAACGAAATAACTTCCTCAGCCATCGTGCAGGAGCAACGCCGCATGGAGATGCTGAAGTTGCGACTGCGGCAGGCAGCCAAAACCGGAGTTTTACAGGAAGATAACCGGCTTTCGAAAAAGCTTTACAGACTAAAAACAGCCAAATCAAATCTTATTTTTTCTGCCCGCAAGCAATTAGAGCTTTTGGAAGCCCGGATAAAAACGCACAGTCCCGAGTTTTTGACCGAACGAG
>CAYPPC010000303.1:0-3353 GCA_964412435.1 uncultured Paludibacter sp. | reverse complement strand
GTGAAAAAAATGTCAACTATTGACAAAATGACTACTGACGGAACTTTTGACAACATCTCAAAACGTGAGCGTCTGCAAATTACCCGTCAGCGTGAAAAACTGGAAAAAAACCTCGGTTCAATTGCCGACCTCACCCGTCTCCCTTCAGCAGTATTTGTTGTGGACGTGATGAAAGAGCATATTGCTGTGAAAGAAGCACAACGCCTCGGTATTCCAATTTTCGGAATTGTTGACACCAACTCAAATCCCCACGGAATTGACTTTGTGATTCCTGCTAACGACGACGCCACCAAATCGGTTGAAGTGATCCTCGAAGCAATCAGCGAAGCTATCAGAGAGGGACTCGAAGAGCGCAAAATTGAGCGCATCGATTCGGAAGCTGCTGAAGCACCCGAAACAAAAGAGAGAAAATCGCGCGTTTCAAAACGTCCGAGAACTCAAAAAGAAGAGGTGAAAACTGAAGAGGTAAAAGTTGAGGAGAAAGCTCCGGAAGCAGAAGAAACCGAAACAAAATAATTGAGCAGATTAATTTTCAGCTCAAAAAAGACTATTTTTAGATAACAATAATTCACGTTTCGGCAGTTTCTCAATCAATGATGAAACTGCCGAAACTAATTAAAAAAAAGATATATCACTATGGCAGTAACAATGGCAGATATTTCAAAATTGCGCACGATGACCGGTGCCGGTATGATGGACTGTAAAAACGCCCTCACCGAAGCTAATGGCGATTTTGATAAAGCAGTAGAAATTATTCGTAAAAAAGGACAAGCTGTTGCAGCAAAACGCAGCGACCGCGATGCATCAGAAGGTTGCGTACTGGCAGCCGCTAAAGATGGATTTGCAGCTGTTCTGGCGCTGAAATGCGAAACCGACTTCGTTGCTAAAAACGAAGACTTTATCGCTCTGACCCAGTCAATCCTTGATGTAGCTATGGAACATAAGCCCACTTCACTCGACGCTCTGAAAGCACTGCAACTGGAAGGTCGCAGCATCGAAGAGCTGGTGGTTGACCGCTCAGGTATCACTGGTGAAAAAATGGAGCTCGACTACTACGAATTTGTAGAAGGTGCAACTACTGTATCATACATCCACCCGGGTAACATGCTTGCAACTGTTGCAGCATTTGCTGAAGAGGGTGTTGACAACCAGGTAGCACGTGACGTTGCTATGCAGGCAGCTGCAATGAACCCGGTTGCTCTCGACAGAGATGGTGTTGATCAGAAAGTTATCGACACTGAACTGGAGGTAGGTCGTGAAAAAGCACGCCAGGAAGGTAAACCCGAAAACATGCTGGATCGCATTGCTGAAGGTCGCCTCAACAAATTTTTCCAGGAGTCAACCTTGCTCGAGCAGGCCTTTATCAAAGATGGTAAAATGACCGTAAAAGATTATTTGAAAGCAAACAACGCAACAGCTACTGCATTCAAACGTGTAACGCTGAATGTTGACTAATCTGCTTCAGATTAAATACAATATTAAAAAGGCCTTTATGCTGCAAAGCGTAAAGGCCTTTTTACTTCTATATAAGTTTAGTGTCCTGTCCGTTTAGCGGTGGCTAACGCTCAACATTATTGACTGTGATAGCCTGACCACCCTCCGAAGTTTCTTTATATTTCGTACTCATATCCTTTGTAGTCCGCCACATTCTGAAAACCACCTTATCCAATGTAACTTTCATATCTTCCGGACTGCGATCCAAAGTAATAACGGCAGCATTAATCGCTTTCCGCTCCCATGGACTTACGTTCGATACAAGGAACTGACCCAGCCCGACCGGGTAAGTCAACCCCAAAGCAATAAGAAAAGTGAATTAATCAAACAAGTTTGGCTTCCTCTTTTTAGCCTCCTCAAAACTTAAAAGTTGCGCTGCCGGTTTTTGATTATCGCGCAATTTGGCATAATCGTTCCGGGTTTTCTCCTCCAGCTCACCCCTCCTCTCCGGGTGAAGCAGCTGCAGAGCAAAGGAGACATTCTCAGAAGCATCTTTGCCATGAATTACAAACCCATCGGTGTAGTTGGGCGCAATTTTCACGGCCGTGTGAATCTTTGAAGTGGTGGCGCCACCCACCATCAGCGGTATTTTCAGGCCGGCTTTCTGCATTTCAGCGGCTACGTTGGTCATCTCCTCCAGAGAGGGCGTAATCAATCCGCTCACTCCAATAATATCCACCTTCTCTTCAATAGCAGTCTGAATAATCTTTTCAGTAGGCACCATCACACCCAGGTCAATCACATCAATGCTGTTGCAGGAGAGGATTACGGCACAAATATTTTTTCCAATATCGTGCACATCCCCTTTAACCGTTGCAAAAAGATACTTTCCGGCAGAAAGAGCGCCCTCAACTTTAGTTTTCTCGATTTCAGGTTGCAGAATGGATACCGCCTTTTTCATGGTACGGGCAGTTTTCACCACCTGGGGGAGAAACATTTTACCGGCACCA
This sequence comes from uncultured Paludibacter sp., assembly GCA_964412435.1. Classification (GTDB taxonomy): domain Bacteria; phylum Bacteroidota; class Bacteroidia; order Bacteroidales; family Paludibacteraceae; genus UPXZ01. The sequence goes on along the minus strand of CAYPPC010000303.1, from coordinate 909 downwards.
AAGAGTTCGCCCACAATGTTCATTCCGTTCATCAGAGGTTGCTCAATAATTTCGATAGCTGAAGGGTATTTTTTTACCGCTTCGGCCAAATCCTCTTCCAGATAATCGCCAAGCCCTTTAATCAGAGCATACTCCAGCCGCTTCTCCAGCACTTCACTGCGCCAGGCATCGACCTGTTCTGCCTTTTCACCGGTACCCTCTCTTTTCAGGCCTTCGGCCAATGCAATCATCCGCTCAGTGGCATCAGGACGACGATTAAGCACTACATCCTCCACATGCTCCAGCAAATCTTTCGGAATCTCTTCATAAATTTGCAGCATACCGGCATTCACAATTCCCATATCCATACCGGCCCGGATGGCGTGGTACAAAAAAACCGAGTGCATCGCTTCGCGCACCGGATCATTCCCCCTGAAGGAGAATGAGAGGTTGCTGACACCGCCACTCACTTTCGCATACGGAAGATTCTCTTTGATCCAGCGGGTTGCCTCAATAAAATCCACCCCATAATTATCATGCTCCTCTATGCCGGTGGCAATAGCCAGAATATTGGGGTCAAAAATAATATCCTGCGGTGGAAAACCAACCTCATCAACCAGCAGGTTATAGGCCCGGGTACAAATCTCCACCCTTCGTTCAAAATTGGCAGCCTGACCTTTTTCATCAAAAGCCATCACCACCACAGCGGCACCATATTTTTTTACCAGACGGGCCTGTTCCAAAAACTCCTCTTCGCCCTCTTTCAGACTGATGGAGTTGACAACACATTTACCCTGAATACACTTGAGTCCCGCCTCAATCACCTCCCATTTGGAGCTGTCGAGCATAATCGGCACCCGGGAAATTTCCGGTTCTGCCACCAGATGATTCAGGAAATTGACCATCTCCTCTTTCGAATCCAGCATGGCA
>CAYPPC010000302.1:282-3360 GCA_964412435.1 uncultured Paludibacter sp. | reverse complement strand
AAATTACCTCACGGCGGTGAATAGAAAATGTGCAATGTTTCAACCTTTACATCACTACAAATATCAGTGAAAAATTCAACTCCTACGGAGTTGTAACGCAATATTAATTCACATCGTGCTACCATAATTTGTCCCCGATGGGGACAGGTGATATGATATGATTTTGTGCTGGACATATAATGTAATTGTGTTATGAGACTTTAGACGCGATGAATCGCGTCTCTACAAACCTACTATAATCGCACAACCAACCCCGCACCAATAAACCAAACCACTCAATTCTTAATTCCTCATTTTTAATTTATAATTTCCCCATCTGCCGCACGCGCATTCGAAATGCTTCATTGGCTAATTAACTCATTGCCTCATTCTCTCATTGACAAATTGGCTTATTGCTCTTCCGCTATTTCAAAAATCTTATCGAACTGATAAACACCGGATTCGGGCTTTTGCGAAGCGACAATCATGGCGCGGGAGAGAATATCCGCATGAACAGGGCGGAACTTTTTGAAGAGTCCCAGTTTATTGACGGCATACATCACTTTGAGACCGAACCTTTCACCCGGGCGATTCTCTTTGCGGTCGCCGTCGAGCTGGGCAGGTTTCATAATCTGGATGGTTTGGAAGGGGAGGGTAGCGACCGCCTCTTCGAGCTCCCCTTTCATGCGCATATAAAAGCTGCGAGCTTTGGGAGAAGCACCGGCCGAGGAGATCAGCACATAGGCAGAGACACCATTGGCCGAAGCGGCCCGGGCAGCCTCCAGCTGATAATTCACATCCACTTTGTACTGTGCAGCCTTACTGCCTGCCGTGCGCAGCGTGGTGCCGAGGCACGAGAAGAAAACATCACCCTTCAGCAGCGGATGCCACTTTTCGGGCTGCTCAAAATCTACGATATGCTCGGTCAGTCTGGGGTGAGCAGGGTGTGTGGGGCGGCGCACAAATGAGTGCACTTCACTGAAACGATCATCTGCCAGAAGCTGACTCACCAGGGCGTAGCCCACCATGCCGCCGGAGCCGATCACCAGTGCTGTTTTGTTTTTCTCCGTCATATATCTCTTATTCAAAATGAAATGTAAGTGTAATCATCCGGGTCGTCAGTTTGTTGATGGACTTGGTATGCTGTATGGTTTGCGGATTGAGCAGAGCACCTGCATCCCGCTTGTCGAGTGGCGTGAGCATATTGTTGATGCCTACGGCAAATTTAAGCTCGGGTGCCAGTTTGAAAAAGGTGAAGTAGATATTGCTTCCCATACCCGCTTCGAGCAGCAGGTCGAAGGGTTTGAGCAGCACGGTTTTCTCCTTGTTGCGTCCCCAGTCGATCCATATTCCGGCACCGGCAATCAGATAGGGGCGGAAGTTGTGGGTGCGCACGGAGCTGTACTTGATATATGCCGGCAGATAGAGCGGTACCGACAACAGGTCGGTGGTGCTTTGGTCGGAGTAGCTGAGCACCCGCTGATTCAGCATCAACGAAGGATTGAGTCGGAGATTCAGGTTTTTTCCCAGACGCCAGTCGGCAATTGCTCCCACGGTGAAGCCGGGTATCAGCGAGGTAACGTTGACATTGTTGTCGAAGCTGGTCGGAATCACGGCAAAATCCACCAGGTTGGTGCCGAGCGAAAATCCGAAATGGAGGAGCTTATCATCCACAAAAGGGAGATTACCCTGCGCTTTCAGGTCTTTACCGCCAAATGTCAGTAAAAAAATGAGCAATATTGTTATCTGTCTCAATCGGTCTCTTTGCATTTTGTACACTTTGTTATAAAACGTTTTTTGAGCCTTTTTATTATATGGGACGCTCCGCTGTTATTCGCTCCGCTGTTATTTGCCCTTCGCCGTGCCTCGCCACAGGCGATGGGGCGTTATTCGCTGTCACGTAAGGGAACATTATACCTGTGGGGACGCTACGCTGTTAAAACGCTACGCTGTATGACGGCCTGACGGCCTGTAAGAACGGGCTGGCGCCCTGTGGTCGGGAACATCAATGTTGTGCGGTTGATTAGATGTGTAATGATGTTACGTACACACGCTACCGCGCGAGCTCCATTGAGCGACGCCGAAATGTTGTATCGCGTGTGTATTCCACCATTAATCGCAAAACCTCGACCCCGCACCCCGCACCCCGCACCAATCCACCCAATACCGTCTTTTTTAAAAACAAAATACCCGCAACAAAACTGCTGCGGATATTTCTAAAATATATTTCAGAGAAGATTAATCGAGTGTCTGACGCACTTCAATCTCTTCGTAGCTCTCAATCATATCACCCACTTTGATGTCGTTGAAGTTTTTGATGCTCAGTCCGCATTCAAAGTTGGTTCCCACTTCACGCACGTCATCTTTGAATCGTTTCAGAGATTCCAGCTCGCCGGAATAGACTACAATGCCGTCGCGGATCAGGCGCAGCTTGTCGCTTCGTTTCACTTTTCCTTCTCGCACAATACATCCTGCAATACTTCCCACTTTCGAGATTTTGAATACCTCCTGCACTTCGATGGTGGCGGTAACCTGCTCTTTGATTTTCGGTGAAAGCATTCCCTCCATGGCCGACTTGATCTCTTCGATGGCGTCGTAGATGATGGAGTAGAGGCGGATATCGATCTCTTCCTGCTCGGCCATGCGGCGTGCAGATACAGAAGGACGCACCTGGAATCCGATAATAATGGCATCGGAAGCGGCAGCCAGCATCACGTCTGAATCGGAAATGGCTCCCACCGCTTTGTGAATCACATTCACCTGGATGTTTTCTGTGGACATCTTCAGCAGTGAGTCGGCAAGTGCCTCTACAGAACCGTCCACGTCACCCTTCACAATAATATTGAGTTCGTGGAAGTCGCCTAATGCAATACGGCGGCCCAGTTCGTCGAGTGTAAAGTGCTTTTTGGTTCGGATGCTTTGCTCGCGCATCAGCTGTTCCCGTTTGTTGGCAATGTCTTTCGCCTCCTGCTCGGTTTCAATCACGTTGAAATTGTCACCCGCCTGCGGGGCACCGTTCAGTCCGAGAATCAGTACCGGTTCGGCCGGCTTGGCCTCTTCGATACGCTTATTACGCTCGTTAAACATCGCTTTAATTTT
>CAYPPC010000302.1:0-272 GCA_964412435.1 uncultured Paludibacter sp. | reverse complement strand
AAACCTGGCTCAGGATATTGTCACCCATTTTGAGGGTTCCGTTCTCCACCAGTACGGTGGCGACATAACCGCGCCCTTTGTCGAGCGACGACTCAATGATGGATCCCACAGCACGGCGGTTGGGGTTGGCTTTCAGCTCCAGCATCTCGGCTTCGAGCAGTACTTTCTCTAACAGCTCGTTGATACCGGTACCTTTTTTGGCTGAAATCTCCTGCGACTGGTATTTACCTCCCCAGTCTTCCACCAGGTAGTTCATATTGGCCAGTGCCTCT
>CAYPPC010000301.1:718-3373 GCA_964412435.1 uncultured Paludibacter sp. | reverse complement strand
TTACCGGCGGTCACTCAAGCATTACCGGAAGATTTACTCCGGAACAGGCGAAAGACTTGGCTAACGTATTGAAGTCCGGTAAGATGCCGGCACCTGTACGTATTGTACAGGAAGATGTGGTAGGTCCTTCACTTGGTGAAGAGGCTATCAACAGCGGTATGTGGGCGTTTGCAATCGCCTTTGTACTGGTGATGCTCTATATGATTTTCTACTACGGATTTATCCCAGGAATCATTGCTGACATCGCTTTATTTGTGAACGTATTCTTCCTGATGGGTATTCTCGCCTCCTTCGGAGCGGTGCTCACCCTGCCCGGTATTGCGGGTATTGTGCTCACGCTCGGTATGGCGGTGGACGGTAATGTGCTTATCTATGAGCGTATCCGGGAAGAGATGGATGCCGGTAAGAACCTGCGAAAAGCGGTTCAGGATGGTTTCGGTAATGCTATTTCCGCTATTATTGACGCCAACGTTACTACACTTCTGACAGGTATTGTTCTTTATATATTTGGTCAGGGTCCTGTGCGCGGTTTCGCAACTACACTGATCATCGGTATTATCACCTCGTTTATCACTTCTGTGTTCCTCACCCGTATGTTGCTGACTTCATACGCTGAGCGCGAAAATGCTAAACAGGTTCCGTTTACTACCCGTATGTCTAAAAACTTCCTGAAGAATACTAACTATGACTTTATCGGTAAACGCAAGCTGAGTTATATGATTTCAGCCGGTATCATCGGTATTGCCATCTTAGGTTTAGTACTCAGAGGTTTGAGTTTTGGTATTGACTTTAGCGGTGGTCGCAACTATATTGTTCAGTTCGACGAGCGCGTAGATGCTGAAGAGGTTCGAAGAGCTCTTTCAGGCAGCTTTGGTACTGACGAGGCAACTGTAATCAGTATCGGTACCAACCAGGATAAACTGAGAATTTCAACGAAATATAAAATTGATGACACTTCAGAAACTGCTGATGACGAGGCAACAGCTGAGCTGTACAATGGTCTGAAACCCTTCCTGGGTGACACCGACCTGCAAGCCTTTATCGGTAAAAACCTGCTGAACTCGCAAAAAGTGGGTCCGTCGGTGGCTGACGATATCAAAGTATCTTCGATGTGGGCAATTTTCTTCTCTCTCATTATTGTAGCACTTTATATCCTCATCCGATTTAGAGACTTCGGTTTCTCGATGGGTGCACTTGGAGGTCTGGCGCACGACGTGATGGTGATCATTGGAGTCTTTGCACTCTTCTGGGGTATCCTGCCCTTCTCGATGGAGGTGAATCAGGAGTTTATTGCCGCCATCCTGACCATTATCGGTTACTCTGTGAATAACACGGTGGTTGTTTTTGACCGGGTCCGTGAGTACAGAAAACTGTATCCGAAACGTGACTACGCTGTGGTAATGAAAGATGCGATTAACCATACGCTCAGCCGTTCGTTCAGTACGTCGATGACTGTGGTAGTGGTGCTGGTTGCTATTCTGTTGTTCGGTGGAGAGGCCATCCGTGGATTTATCTTCGCACTAACAGTAGGTACCATCTTTGGAGCTTATTCATCTATCTTCATTTCCGGACCGGCCGCTTACGAAGTGATTAAGCTGGGTGAAAAGAGAAAAGCAAAAAAACTTGAAGCTGCTCCGGTTAAAGTGAAAAAATAAAGAATTTCCCTGAAGTAATTTCGTGTTTTTTATAAAGCAAAAAGCCTTGCAGTCCCTGGATTGCAAGGCTTTTCTTATGGCCGAAAATAAATTAATTTAGATAAATTCAGGTTTTTCTGAATTATTTTATATATTTGCAATTCGTATATTTATATTAATCAATAAAATATAGCTTATGGGATTTGTAAAAGAATTTAAAGAATTTGCAGTTAAAGGTAATGCCGTTGATATGGCAGTCGGTGTTATCATCGGTGGTGCATTTGGTACAATTATTACCAGTATCATTGACGACCTGATTATGCCTGTTGTAGGTGCACTGATTGGTAAACCTGATTTTAGCAGCCTTTATGTGGTGCTAAAAGGTGATGTTGCCCCGGGGCTTACGCTTGAGCAGGCCCGTGAAGTGGGTGAAGCTACAATCTTTGCTTATGGTAACTTCATCACAGTGGCAATCAACTTCTTCTTGCTGGCACTGGTTGTGTTTTTAATGGTTAAAGGGCTTAACTCTATGAAGAGAAAAGAGGTTGAAGCTCCGGCTGCACCTCCTGCGCCATCAGCAGAAGAAACACTGCTTACTGAGATACGCGACCTGTTGAAAACCAACAAATAGTCCTGTCTCTTATAACATTTGCTTACGTCCCCTGTTTTTACAAGTGGGACGTAAGTTTTTTATATGGGAGTATTGAAAAAATATCTTAACTTTGCTGAGCGGCTGAAGCCGGATATTCTTCAGAAAATCAATTATTCACAATACATTAAATTAATACCTTCATGAAACTAAAACATTTTTTAAGGGAGTGTTCTAATTTGAGCCAGACAACATTTGTTCTGCTGACAATATTGGTTATTGCCGGTATCATCGTTATCTTTGTCATCAGTGATAAAGCTGCTAAAAAAAAGCGGATGATATCATATTTAAAACAGCTTTGGGGCAGTAAGGAGCCTGGCAAAGACAGAGTTTTTATAGCAGAAAACAGAAAATCCATCCTTCTGGCCAAAC
>CAYPPC010000301.1:0-708 GCA_964412435.1 uncultured Paludibacter sp. | reverse complement strand
ATGACCTGAACATGGATTCGGTCTTTAAGCGGCTGAACTATACAAGAAGCACAGTAGGCGAGGAAGTGCTGTATTCTCTTCTTCGATTCCCTGTTCTGAACCGGGAACAGCTGAGTAAGCGTGAGAAGCAGATTTCAATGTTTCAAAAAGACGAGAATATCCGATTGCCCATTCAATATTTTTTATCCGGTTTAGGTTTCAGCCAGGATATCCGCCTTGGAGAATGGCTATATGGAACCCCGGGCAACATTTCGACAAGCATTGTTCCCTACGTGTTATTGATTGTATTACTTGTCACGTCGCCGTTTTTGTTTTTGTTTGACTCGGGTTTGGGGTTAATCACGGTTGTGTCAGTTGTATTCACAAACATGGTGGTTCATGCCAAGGCTGTTCGCGAGCAGCAAGCCTATTTGGAACCTGTTAAATATCTGGTCAGAATGATTATTGCTGCCGGAAAGATATCAAAATTAAAACATGAAGACCTGAATGATGATTTCAAAAAGCTTTCCAGTTTGTACAAGAAGATGAACACCTTCAGTGTTCAAAACTTTATATACATGCAGAGCATTTCACAGGATCCAATCACTGAGTATTTGAAAACCATTTTCCTTGGTGAGGTAGTCTTCTTTAAGAATACCATGAATCAACTGCTGAAGCACCAAAAGGAACTGCAGGAAATGTATGAGCTTCTCGGTGGGATGGACAGCC
>CAYPPC010000300.1:0-3387 GCA_964412435.1 uncultured Paludibacter sp. | reverse complement strand
CGACCCCAACCTTGGCAAGGTTGTGCTCTACCAACTGAGCTATTTCCGCAAAAATTTTTAAGAACGCGTGCTTTCTGTTTCAAAAGCGGTTGCAAAATTACGCAATATATTTACTTCCACCAAATAATTTGAGCTTATTTTTTAGAAAAAAAAGATATTTTATTTTTCTGAATCCTTACTCCTTTGTTAATGAGCCTTGTAGAGTCGTCCCTGGCGGGTGTCAAGTTCCTGCAATCTTTTCTCAATCATATGTACAAACTCAAAGTTTTTCAGTCCCCAGTCGGGTGCGATAAGTAATTTGTAAGGAGATTGAGACACAAAACGCTCAATGGCTATATCCGGATTTAATCTTTCCAGAAAATCAATCACCAGTTCGATATACTCCTCGGGACTCATCAGGCGGAACCACTCCGGATGTTCTGCATATTGCCGGGCCATGATAGTGCCACGCACCAGTTGAAGCTGATGTAGTTTCAGTGCAGTGAGCGGCAGTTTGGAGATTTTATCAGCGTGAGCCAGCAGATCTTCTCTGCTTTCATGCGGCAGCCCCAGAATTAAATGTGCTCCGGTGCGCACTACGCGTGCAGCTGTTTCCCGGATTGCCCATTCGGCAGCAGCAAAATCATGCCCCCGGTTGATAAATTCCAGGCTCTCATCTTTTGTGCTTTCAATGCCATACTCGATCATTACGTAGTGCTTCTTGCTTAGCTCTGCAAAATAATCGAGCAACTCTTCACTGACACAATCAGGACGCGTGCCCACCACAATTCCTTTGACCTTGGGGTGACTCAGGGCTTCATCGTAGATTTTAACCAGATTTTCGAGTTTGTCATATGTGTTGGTATAGCTCTGAAAATAAGCAAGATAGTACTGGGTTGCGTATTTTTCGTGAAAGAATGCTATTCCTTCCTCCACCTGCTGCAGCACAGATTTAGTGGGTTTGGCGTAACCGGGCACAAAACTCTGGTTATTACAATAGGTACAGCCGCCTCTGCCTTTGCTGCCATCCCGGTTGGGACAGGTGAATCCGGCATTGATTGAAATTTTTTGTACCCTCTCATCAAACTGTGAGCGCAGTAAAGTGTTATAGTTTAAGTAGCGTGGTTCTGACATGCTTGAAATTAGTTTTAATATGTAACACACAAAATATATAATTGTTGTGTTTTTATGGTTAAATCTATACCCTTAATTGGATAATAAGCTGATTTACAGTTGTTGATAAGTGTCGGAGAAAATGAACTTTTCAGGATTATCAGTTACAGTCTAAAATATTTTTCAATGACAGCTGAAATATAGTTCTTATTTACACTATTTAAAGGATAAATTGTTATATTTGCATAATGATCCTTCTCAACCCGGAGGAGATATGTTGAATTGAATCTATTTGCTAAAAGATAATATGGATAAATTTAATACGATTATAAAACCTAAAAACAAACTATTTGAGGTGGATTTTAAGGAGTTATGGCAATACCGTGATTTGCTCTCTATGTTTGTTAAGCGGGATATCGTAACTCAATATAAACAGACGATTTTAGGGCCTACCTGGTTTTTTGTGCAGCCGGCATTGACTACAGTAATGTATATGATTGTTTTTGGCGGTATCGCCAATATCAGTACCGATGGCCTGCCGCAACCGCTTTTTTATATGGCCGGGATTGTTTTGTGGAACTATTTTTCAGACTGTCTGAATAAAACATCTTCCACTTTTACTACCAATCAACATATTTTTGGGAAAGTTTATTTCCCGCGACTGATTGTTCCGCTCTCTACTGTGGTTTCCAACCTGCTGCGTATGGTGATTCAGTTGCTGCTGTTTGTAGCCATTTACCTCTACTTTGTCTTTGTGCAGGGTGTTGATGTGGCCCCTAATGTATATGCATTCCTTTTTCCGGTGTTAATAATCATGCTGGCCGGCCTGTCGCTCGGCTTCGGGATTATTATCTCATCGATGACTACCAAATACCGTGACCTGACCATACTGTTTACATTCTTTGTTCAGTTGTGGATGTATGCCACACCGGTGATTTATCCCATGAGCACAATGCCGGAGAAATATATGAAAATCATAGCGCTCAACCCGCTGACATCTATTTTTGAGGCCTTTAAGTATGGGGTAATGGGCGTAGGTGCATTCAGCTGGGAGCAGCTGGGATATAGTTTTGTGTTTATGGTAGTGCTGCTTGGTATCGGAATAGTGGTGTTTAACAAAGTGCAACGATCGTTTATGGATACTGTTTAATGGCTGTCTGTACTGTGATTTATATGATTTTTGTGATTATGATGATAATGTCTGTGTTTTTTTGAAGTAACAATACACGTAATAGTGATATTAAAATGTAGATAAACATTGTTTTACAATGATTGGCATAAATAGAATTATAGAATATGATTTTTCTGACACTCTTTTAGTTGATGTAATGACGTAGAATTTAATAAAACTGTACTCAAAGTTGAAATATGAGAAACTAAGTGGAAAATGTTTTTGTATATAATAAGCTTTCTATAATTTCATACGAAGATTTATTATTTTTTACATTAAGGTCGTATGGAACACGCCATCTTTCCGATGAGCTATCGGGACATTCGCTTGGATGAAAGTTAACTTAAATGGCTGTTTCGTAAATGTTTAGTTTATAACTTAAACTTTTAGATGTTGCTAAGGAGTTTGGTGTAGGCTATCTATCCTGTGATTAGTGTGATTATGATGAAATAGTGATGATATAATGAGTACAATGATTAAAGAAGAATATGCACATTCCGGGATTACTTCAAAAGTGATTGGCTGTGCATTAAGAGTACATGCAGTACTTGGGAATGGTTTTCAGGAGGTGATATATCAACGGGCACTAAAACTTGAATTTCAGGAAGCAGGCATAAAGTTTGAACGTGAATTTGAAATGCCTATCTATTATAAAGGTGTTCACATTGGTACCCGACGGGTTGATTTTTTGGTTGAAGATGTGGTGTCAGTTGAAATAAAAGCAGTTACTCAACTTGAAGATGTGCATTTTGCTCAGGCAATCAATTATTTGGAAGCATATAATTTGGAGGTTGGTTTGTTGATTAACTTTGGCGAAAGAAGTGCAAATGTAAAACGATTTACCAATAAAAAATATAAACCGTTTAATATGTGATATGATTATTTGAAATAATGTAGGCTATTTCAATTTTTCATAGTAATCATATAAATCATAAAAATCATAGTGCAGACAATGGTGGCTATAGAATTTGAAAATATTTCCAAACAATATCGCTTAGGCTTAGTCTCTACGCGGACGCTTTCGCATGACCTGAATCGGTGGTGGAAAACGAGCGTGTTGAAGCAAGAGGATCCATACCTAAAAATCGGCGAGGTGAATGACCGGGCAAGTAAGGGAGAGAGTG
>CAYPPC010000299.1:2325-3389 GCA_964412435.1 uncultured Paludibacter sp. | reverse complement strand
ATTCGTAAATCAGCAGTTTGGTTTGCAGGATTTTGTTCTGCTTGTCTTTGGCTAAACCGCCAAAATACTGCTCCATGCCGTTCTCATCTTTGATGGCAAATTTATTGGTTACAAAGCGACCAAAACTGGTGATGCGCTGCTGTCCGTCGAGCACTTCAAACCTGCCGGGTGCAACAGTGTTGAAATAGATCAGCCCAATCGGGTAGCCTTTGAGAATGGAATCGATAACGGCCACATCTTTTTTGCCATCGGCATAAATATAGTTGCGCTGATACTCCGGCTGAATGGTCAGTTTGCCTGAAAGCCCGAAAAGCCCGCGTCCTTCTAATTCGTTATATACAAAGCCGTCGCAAATATCGGCTATGGTGATATCGGTTCGTAGTGTTGTTTTCATAATAGATGCCCTCCAAACCTCCCCGTATTTCGACTTCGCTCAATAACCGGGGAGGCTTTTAAATGGTGTGGTTAATTGTTTATTTTGTGTTTGATTAGAATTCTAAAATAAGGATTTGTACCATCCTTCAATCGTAAGTCTTTATCATCATTTCCGTGACGGAATTTAACAATTTCAAATTGTTCCGGTGAGTATTTATCCAAAAAACTAATCGGCACACCCATTACACCTTTATAATCGCTTGGTATGGCATCGGTATAAGGCACTTCAATCGCATCATAATTGTCATACTCTTGATACTCTTCGCCTTTTAGTTTCTTATTGAATTTGATATTGTCTTCTATAGTCATCAATGGCAACGGTTGGTGACGACGACCGTGATCGAGATTGGTTAGCCAGATGACGTTCCTAAATTTTACAAGACCAGTTTCGGCATTGTAAACACCATCAGCGTATTCTCTGGTAACTTCTGTTGCAAAAAATGCATTTCCTCCTTGAAAACCATTCCCCAACCACATTTTATTCTCTTTAATTAGCGGAAAAACCTCTTTATAGGTAATCGCATTCATATTGCCAATAATCAGAAATTGTTTTTCAGCTTCCACAATCCAGGCTAAAAACTCCCGGAAAAGTGAAAAAGGTGGGTTAGTTACAATAATATCGGCTTCAT
>CAYPPC010000299.1:0-2315 GCA_964412435.1 uncultured Paludibacter sp. | reverse complement strand
CTTCATCGCGCAATTGAGTGACCTCCCGGCTTCTAAAATCACCGTCGCCTTGCAGATATTCCCACTCCAGATCGTTAACATCGATGATGCCATCGCCGGAAACATCTCTCTCTAAGGTGAAAATTTTACCCTGAATGCGGGTTTTCTTGCTGTCGTAATGGGGCGCAGCTTCTTCAAACAGGGTGGGTTGATAATAGCTCTGATAGTTTTTACTTTCCACTGCGTAGCTTGTGCTAATCAGTTTTTTCAGTCCGAATCGTTCAAAGTTTTGCGCAAAGAATTTGGTGAAATTACTCCATTCCGGATCATCGCAAGGGAGCAGAACGGTTTTGTTACGAAATACATCGGCGTCATATTCGAGATAAGCCATCAGCTCTTTCTCGATATCTGGATATTGGGTATAAAATTCGTCGTTTTTGGTGTTTTTTGCTTTGGTTAGTTGTCTGTTTCCCATGGTGCTACGGTATGGAAAGCGTGAGCTAATTTCCTTTTACTCGTAACGGAGGTTCCACCATAGACCCAACCACAAAGCAAAGGAAACGCCCACGCAGACCGTAGGCGTTTCTTTCTTTACTTTCCCTGTGGTTAATGAAATTTGGTGGATTTCCGTTACAGGATAATAAAGCGAAACGCTAATATTTATATGTCAAAATAAGTTTATCTTATTTTATCTTTTATTGTTCTCTTGTTTTAGTTTTATTTATTTATCGGACAAATATCCGCATTTGTTCAATTCTATATCAAAAGTACTAATAATTTTTTATAAACAAGAATTATTTCCGGGCAAAACCCACTTGGAAATGTTAAAAGTCTAAGCTTTTGAAAATGAATAAAAAGCAGCATGTTGCGCTTACATGAATTATTTTTTGTACCTTTGCGGCTGTTTTTGAAAAAAGCTGCTATAGTAGAGCTTGATATTCACACACATGGTATTGGTATTAAGGTTGTTAGCGTAATATGTCCGGTTGGGAAGGATTCTAAAGTGAAATTATAACCCGGTGTATATATGCAGTATTTATGCAGTTTAACAAATTGCAATCACACACGAGAAATAAAAATCAGATGCAAATAATGGAGGAAACCAGTGGTAACCACATCAGTTGGTTATATTGTTTTGTCAAAAAACCCCGGTATCTTGGTCTCGCGCTTGCGTTGATGTTTGTTGTAAACATCACGGCCTCAAGCGGACCTGATCTTACCGGAAATTCAGTTCAAAATTTCAATTCAAAACTTTTGTCTGAAAACCGGACAGGAGTTATCTATTCCGGCGAAGTTCAGCAGAGTAAGCAGTACCGTGTAAGCGGAACTGTTATCGACATCGACGGCGAACCGCTGATTGGTGTAAAGATTATGGTGGAAGGAACAACGCACGGAACTACCACCGACTTTGACGGAAACTACAGCCTTGATATTCAGAGTGGGGGAGATGTTAATTTAGTGTTCTCTTATGTGGGAATGCAGCCGCAAACTGTGGCGGTAACTTCGAAATTGTCAGAGCTGAATATCACTATGTTAGAGGATTCTCAGATGATGGAAGAGGTGGTGGTAGTGGCTTACGGGGTGCGTAAAAAGGGAACTATTGCCGGTTCAGTATCTACCGTAAAGGCAGATAAACTCGAAAATGTTCCGACAGCCGGTTTCGACCAGGCGCTGCAGGGGCAGTCAGCCGGTCTGATGGTTTTGTCCAACTCGGGTGAACCGAGTAAAGCGGCTACATTTCAGATTCGCGGTACCAACTCAATCAACTCCGGCACGGCGCCGCTCTTTATTCTGGACGGTGTGCCCATTTCAAGTTCAGATTTTAACACCATCAGCCCCAGCGATATTGAATCTATTTCGGTGCTGAAGGATGCCTCTTCCACCTCTATTTATGGTGCTCGCGCTGCCAATGGGGTGGTGGTGATCACCACCAAAAGAGGTAGTGCCATGGATAAGCCCAAGATTGTATTTCGTTCGCAGGGCGGTATTTCACAGCTGGCCCGCAGCGAATGGAGCCTGATGAACACCGCAGAACGAATTGCCTTTGAGAAAGAGATTGGCTTAAGTGAGGGTCAGGATTATGAAAAACTGAGCCTGACAGATATCAACTGGATGGATGTGGTGTTTAATGACCGGGCTCTGCTTCACAGTTATGATTTATCGCTCAGCCGTGCTACCGATGTGTTTAACTACTTTGTATCCGGCAGCTTTTTTGATCAGGATGGTATTGCGCAGAGTTCAGATTTTCGTCGTTACAATATGCGGGCTAATACCGATGTGAAAGCCGGTGAAAAGTTGAAAATTGGAACCAACTTTATGGTGGCTTACGAAAAAGT
>CAYPPC010000298.1:0-3426 GCA_964412435.1 uncultured Paludibacter sp. | reverse complement strand
GTACGGTGGTGTGAGAGGACAAATAGGGAAATAATCCCTATTTTCCTACTCGATTGTAGTTATAATCTATGTTAACTGTCTGAAATAATTCAGATTTTCCCGAAACGTTTTAACTTCATTTATCACCGTCAGACTGATTTGGCAAATGGAGCAGTATCACTTATCTTTGTGAGCTATTACTTGAAAATTAACAACAATGAAAAACCAAAAATCATCTCTCTTTTTACTGACAGCTCTGTTCCTGCTGTTGGTTTCCTGTGGTCAAAAATCTAAAAATGGTGAAGCTGTAACCGAAACTCAGGCCGAAAACATGATGACGAAAAACCTACTTCAATATCCTCAGATCTGGGAGGCGGTTGCCGATGAATTCGGGTCCTCATTTGCCGAAGGCGACCCCTTTATTAACGACGAGCGGCTGGAGGTGGATTTTACAATCACTAAAAAAGAGGGTGATTACTACCCTTATGTGGAGCTGAAATGTTTTCCGGAGGTAAATTATAGTGCAGTAAACCGGATTACCATTCGGTATGAATGTGCTCATGAGCTGGTGGTGAAGCTGAATCAGAGTGATTTTTCCGCCGGAGGCGATGAGAGTTACGCTCATTATCAATTCACTTTGCCGGCCGCAGCGGGTGAGGCAAACAGTGCCACCATTGAACTGAATGATTTTGTGCAACCCGACTGGGCTACTGAAGCGAGCCGGGCCGTTGCGCTGAATAAGGAAAATGTAGAGGCGATCTATTTTGTGCCGGCGCTCGATTATGATTTGGGCGAAAGCACTAAACTGAAAATCTACTCGGTTACTCTGCATAAATAGCAAAATGATGACGCTACTCCGGTGGCGGTGTTGCTTCTTCGAAACCTTTGAATAATCCGAATTATACTGTCAAATTTCTTCCCGTATCGGGACAGAACTTTCTATCCGATGGGTCAGCCTGAAGTAATCAGGTTGTTTTCGGATAGAGCATTAGCTGCTATCTCAATTTTTTTTTGTAATTTTGCACCTTCATTTTAAGAGCTTTATACATTGAGTCTCACTTGAGAAGCAAGAGAGGCAAAAAAGTGATAAAAAGAGTCGATTTTCAATCAACAGAGAACATGGAAAAGAAATTTAAAGAATACGACGGACTGAATTTGTCCGAAATTAACAAAAGGATGCTGGAGTACTGGAACGAGAATGAGATGTTTCGTCGCAGTATCGAAATTCGCGAAGGTAAACCTACATTTGTTTTCTATGAAGGACCGCCTTCTGCCAATGGTATGCCCGGTATTCACCACGTGATGGCGCGTACTATTAAAGACGTATTTTGTCGTTTCAAAACCATGCAGGGCTACCAGGTGCAGCGTAAAGCGGGCTGGGATACTCACGGTTTGCCTGTTGAGCTGGGTGTGGAGAAAGCACTCGGTATTACCAAGGAGGATATTGGAAAAAACATCAGTGTGGAGGCCTATAACGAGGCTTGCCGGCGCGATGTGATGAAATATACCAAAGAGTGGGAAGACCTCACCGAAAAGATGGGCTACTGGGTTGATATGAATGACCCTTACATCACTTTTGATAACCGCTACATTGAAACGCTCTGGTGGTTGCTGAAGCAGATTTACGACAAAGGTCTGCTCTACAAAGGATACACCATTCAGCCCTATTCGCCGGCGGCGGGAACAGGACTTTCCACCCACGAGCTGAACCAGCCGGGTTGCTACCGCGATGTGAAAGATACTACGGCAATAGTTCAATTTAAAGTTTCGGAGGTACCGGCAGGTGCTGTTCTTGAAGAGCACTTTGACAACAATGTTTATGCTTTAGCCTGGACAACTACTCCCTGGACACTTCCTTCCAACACGGCGCTGGCTGTAGGACCCAATATTGATTATCTGTTGGTGAAAGCTACTAATCAGTACACCGGTGAAAGTCACAAATACATTTTGGCTGAGGCGCTGGCGAAGTCGGTGATGGGAAAAATTGAGTATGAGGTGCTTGCGAAATTCAAAGGCAAAGAGCTGGACGGAGTTGTATATGAGCAGCTTATTCCCTGGGTGGATCCGGGGGAAGGTGCTTTCCGTGTGGTTGTAGGCGACTTTGTGACCACTGAAGATGGTACTGGTATTGTGCATATTGCGCCTACCTTTGGTGCGGATGACGACCGGGTGGCCAAGCAAAATGGTGTTCCGCCTCTGATTCTTATCGATAAAGAGGGTACGCGTCGTCCTATGGTAGATTTGACCGGAAAGTTTTATAAAATCGAAGATCTTGATGCTGATTTTATCAGTGAGCGCATCAACACAGATCTTTACGAGCCTTTTGCGGGACGCTTTGTCAAAAATGACTACGACCCCGAACTGACAGAAAAAGATGAAACTCTTGATGTGGCACTTGCTGTGATGCTTAAAATTCAGGGCAAAGCTTTCAAGATTGAACGATATACACACAACTATCCGCACTGCTGGCGTACTGACAAGCCGGTGCTTTACTATCCGCTCGACAGCTGGTTTATCAAAACCACGGCTGTGCGCGATGAGATGATTGAGCTGAACAACACCATCAACTGGAAGCCGCAATCGACCGGTACCGGACGATTTGGCAAGTGGCTGGAGAATCTGCAGGACTGGAATCTGAGCCGCAGTCGCTACTGGGGCACGCCGCTGCCAATCTGGAGAACGGAAGATGGTACGGAGGAGATCTGTATCGGATCAGCCGAAGAGCTGATGAACGAGATTGAGAAATCGATCGCCGCCGGACTGATGAGTGAAAATCCTTTCAAAAACTTCAAACCGGGAGTTTACACAGCTGAGAATTACGATCCTAAGAATATTGACCTGCACCGTCCTTATGTGGATGATATTGTGCTGGTTTCCCCTTCGGGAAAAGCGATGAAGCGCGAACTGGACCTGATTGACGTTTGGTTTGACAGCGGTGCAATGCCTTTCGCACAACTGCACTATCCGTTCCAGAACCGCGATCAGGTAGAGAACGGCAGCTTCTACCCCGCCGATTTTATTTCAGAAGGAGTGGACCAGACCCGCGGCTGGTTCTTTACCCTGCACGCCATCAGCACGATGGTGCAAGGTTCGGTTGCCTTTAAGAATGTGATTTCTAACGGACTGGTACTCGATAAAGCGGGTAATAAAATGTCAAAGCGTCTCGGCAATGCCGTTGACCCGTTTATCACGATAGAGGAGCACGGCTCTGACCCCTTGCGCTGGTATATGATGACCAATGCATCCCCCTGGGACAACCTGAAGTTTGATATTGAGGGAGTGGAGGAGGTGCGGCGGAAGTTTTTCGGAACGCTTTACAACACCTACTCTTTCTTTGCACTCTATGCGAATGTAGATAACTTCACTAATGCTGACGCTGAAATTCCGGTGGCAGAGCGACCGGAAATTGACCGTTGGGTTATTTCGCTGCTCAATTCGCTGGTGAAA
>CAYPPC010000297.1:0-3427 GCA_964412435.1 uncultured Paludibacter sp. | reverse complement strand
CTCGAGTTAACAGGCTGGTAGCCGCAAGAGATAACAATCAAGAATTAACAAATCTGTTTTCTAGAATTGGACGAGTACAGTTTATTGTGCTGTCATTGATTGCTTCAGGTATTATATTCTTTGGGCGTCCATTTATATTTATTTGGGTTGGCCCAACATACAGCGCCGCGTATCCTATTTTATTACTGTTACTAGTCCCCGTTACGGTTCCCCTCATTCAAAGCATAGGGATTGAGATTCAAAGAGCTAAAAACATGCATAAATTTCGTTCATGGGTCTATCTGATTATTGCTATGGGAAACCTACTGTTAAGTATACCTCTTACAAAAAGGTATGGTGGCATAGGTGCGGCAGCGGGTACAGCTATTTCACTGATAATAGGGAATGGTTTTGTGATGAATTGGTATTACCATAAAAAGATTGGGCTGGATATAAAATACTTTTGGATACAAATTCTTAAATTTACACCTGCTTTGTTTGCACCGGTAGTGATAGGCATTCTTTTAAATCGATTTTTAGATTTGAAGCATATTTTACCACTACTGTTTAGCATCATTATCTACACTGTAATATTTGCAACATCTATGTGGCTTTTAGGTATGAATCGGTATGAGAAGGATTTAATCGGGAAGCCTGTGCTAAAGGTAATGAATAAATTCTTTCGAAAATAGCCGCTTATATCTTACTTTCGCTATTAAAGAAATGAGGTGTTAAATATGATTACTATTACCGAAAAAGAAAAATGTACAGGGTGCTTTGCGTGTGCTAATATTTGTCCGTTAAGTTGCATTAGCATGGATATCGATAGTGAAGGGTTTTGGTATCCGGTTGTTGACCTGAATAGCTGTAACGACTGTAACCTATGCGTTGATGTTTGCCCTGTTTTACAAAAAACAGAAGTTAAAAATGATCCGAAGGCGTACGCCTGTATAAATAAAGATGAATTGACGAGATTGAAGAGTTCTTCAGGTGGAATTTTTTCTTTAATTGCCGAAAAAACGATAGAAAACGGTGGTGTCGTCTTTGGAGCTAAATTTAACGACAGCTTTGAAGTTATACATGATAGTATAGTCAATAAAGCAGACATAGAGAGTTTTAGAGGGTCAAAATATGTGCAGAGTAAAATCGGAGACACATATAAACAAGCAAAAGAATGCTTAAGTCAGGGAAAACAGGTGCTGTTTTCAGGAACTCCATGCCAAATTGAAGGTTTAAAAGCTTATTTAATGGAACCATATGATAATTTGTTGTGCATTGACAATATATGCCATGGCGTACCATCTCCGGCTGTTTTTAAGAAATATATTGAATATCAAGAAAATGTCGCTGGGTTTCCGGTCAAGAAAATTATGTTTAGGAATAAGGATGAGGGGTGGAAGAAGTTTTCAATGTCACTTCTCTTTGGCAATAATAAAAAGTATAGAAAGAACCTTGAAACGGACATGTATCTAAAGTTGTTTTTGTCAGATGTTTGTTTGCGTCCGTCGTGTTATGTATGCTCTTTTAAATCGTTGCACAGGGAAAGCGATATAACTCTTGCGGATTTTTGGGGTATTCAGAACATCTTGCCGAAGATGTATGATGATAAAGGCGCATCCCTTGTCTTCGTGAACAGCGCAAATGGTAAAAAAGCATTTGAAGAAATACAAGATGACATGATCTGCAAAGAAGTTGAAATAAATAATGCAGTCTATTATAACCAAGCAGCAATAAAATCGGTTAAACTGAATCCTCAACGAGACGACTTTTTCAAAGAGCTGAATTTTATGGATTTTGATAAATTGGCGAATAAGTATTCTCATAGTGGTTATAAAAACAGGT
This sequence comes from uncultured Paludibacter sp., assembly GCA_964412435.1. GTDB lineage: Bacteria > Bacteroidota > Bacteroidia > Bacteroidales > Paludibacteraceae > UPXZ01. The sequence continues at coordinate 1,606 of CAYPPC010000297.1, read as the reverse complement.
GTAAAACAACTGTTCGAAAAGTACTGAGCAAATCAGGGTTATTAGGTATAACGAAAAAAGTGTTAAGGAGAGATGGTAATGTTTAAAAACAAAACCTTGTTAATCACAGGTGGTACCGGCAGTTTTGGAAATGCCGTGATGAAACGGTTTTTAGATACTGATATTAAAGAGATTCGTATATTTTCTCGTGATGAAAAAAAACAGGATGATATGCGGCATATCTATAATAACGATAAAATTAAATATTATATTGGCGATGTCAGAGACTTACCATCCATTAAAAATGCCATACATGGAGTAGATTATATATTCCACGCAGCGGCACTCAAACAAGTGCCTTCTTGTGAGTTTTTCCCTTTAGAAGCGGTTAAAACAAATGTATTGGGGACCGATAATGTCCTTACTGCTGCGATTGAGGGCGAAGTGAAAAAAGTTATTTGTTTATCAACAGATAAGGCGGCCTACCCGATTAATGCGATGGGTATTTCCAAAGCCATGATGGAGAAAGTTTTTGTTGCAAAATCAAAGACGGTTGATCCGGAAAAAACGCTCATTTGTGGTACGCGGTACGGTAATGTTATGGCATCCAGGGGCTCGGTAATCCCGTTATTTGTTGAACAAATAAAAACAGGGCAACCCTTAACGGTAACAGATCCCAACATGACGAGATTTTTGATGAGCCTTGAAGAGGCTGTTGATCTTGTGCTGTATGCTTTTAATCATGCGAAAAATGGGGATATCATGGTTCAAAAGGCGCCGGCAAGTACGATTATTGATTTGGCAGTAGCTGTAAAAGAGTTATTTCGTGCGGATAACGAGATTAAGATTATCGGAACAAGACACGGTGAAAAGTTATATGAAACGCTGCTTACTAAGGAGGAATTTGTATCCGCTGTGGATATGGGCGATTTCTACAGAGTACCTGCGGATAAACGAGATTTGAATTATGACAAGTATTTTGTAGAAGGAAATGAACGGGTGCAACAAGTTGAAGACTACAACTCTCATAATACAGACAGATTGAATGTAGAGACAATAAAAGAAAAACTACTTCAGTTGGACTACATTCGTGAAGAACGTCGTCAATGGGGGAGAGATAATTGAAGTTTTTAGTTTTTGGAGCATCCGGGATGGCCGGCCATACCATATCTTTGTATTTAAAAGAACAAGGGCACGATGTAGTTGGTTATGATCTAAACAAGGTGCATCATTGTGAATCCATTGTTGGCGATGTTCAGGATATCCGGGAGGTTAAAAGGATACTAAACGATGGAGAATTTGATTCGGTCATTAATTGTATTGGGGTTCTCAATCAATTTGCGGAGCAGAAAAAAGAACTTGCCGTTTTTTTGAACTCATATTTCCCCCATTTTTTAGCATCAGTAACAAGCGGGATGGAGACACAGATTATACATATGAGTACTGATTGTGTGTTTTCCGGTAAGCGCGGCAGCTATAAAGAGGGCGATTTGCGAGATGGGGAGACTTTTTATGACAGGTCAAAAGCTCTCGGAGAGTTAGAAGATAATAAGAACATAACCCTGCGCAACTCTATTGTTGGCCCTGACATCAAGAAAGAGGGTATTGGGCTGCTGAATTGGTTTAT
>CAYPPC010000296.1:276-3427 GCA_964412435.1 uncultured Paludibacter sp. | reverse complement strand
GAAACTTGATAAACAATAAAACTTGATGAACAAACATTCAATTATTTTCGCACTTGGCTTTTTCTTGTTGGTCTCAACAGCATTTGGTCAGGATATACAGCAGCTTTACCAAAAAGCAGATAACTATTACGAAGAGTACACTTCAAAGTACTATTATGGGGTTAACAACGCACAGGCCGTTGCCGATGAGGCGAAGTTTGTATATCAGACCCGAACAGCCCGGGGCAAAGAGTTTCTGTTGATTGACGGGGTGAATAAGTTGCAAAAACCGGCATTTGACCATGCGCGCATAGCAGAAGCGTTGTCAGTTGAACTTAAAAAAGAGACTGAAGCATACAAACTGCCGTTTGACCGTTTCAGTATGAGTAAAAACCTCGATTCACTCTACTTTAACTTGTGGAATACGGAGTATATCGTTGATCTGAGCAGCTACAAAATAGATAAAAAGCATAAGCCACAAAGGAGCTCGTATTGGGGTGGGGTCTTTCGAGAGAACTCCAAGGAGCGGGTAACGTCTCCTGATGGAAAACAGGAAGCATACATCTCTGAGGGCAATCTTTGGGTGAGAAATAAAGCAAGCGGAGCTGCTAAAAAGCTGAGCAGTGATGGTTCGCCCTATGAGTACTACTCTTCAAGTATCTACTGGTCTCCCGATTCCCGAAAAATTGTCAGTTGCAAATATCGACCGGGAAGTGACCGTAAACTGTTGTTAATCTCTTCGTCACCCAAAGATCAGTTGCAACCCAAAACCGAAGAGTACGATTATCCCAAACCGGGTGATGCCCTCGCGGTAAGAAAGCCGGTTGCTTTTGATCTGGAATCGGGTGAAGTGATTCCCTTTGATGTACCGCTTGATCAGTACGAATTGTCACATATCCGCTGGAATAAAGAGAGTGATTTCTTTACGTTTGAACTCAACAAAAGAGGACACCAGGAATATACAGTTTATGCCGGAGACTTAGCAACCCAATCACTTCGCATCGTTGCACAGGAAAAAACATCCACTTTCGTGCATTACTACGCACTTTATCGCCATTGGTTTGAAAAAAGCAGCGAGTTGCTCTGGATTTCAGAGCGTGATGGATGGCGGCATCTCTATCTTTTTGACACAAAAGATAATAAGAAGGTAAAGCAACTAACAAAAGGCGAATGGTTGGTGAAATCTGTCGTAAAAGTAGATGAAGAGAAAAGAACGGTGCTGTTTATTGGTATTGGAAAGGATAAAGGCGAGGATCCCTACCTGGAAAAATACTATCTGCTGAATATTGACAATGGTAAAATAACCGCATTGACCCCTGAAAATGCCAGCCACCGCGTAACTTTTACAGCCGATTATAACTATATGCTCGATTCCTATTCACGTGTGGATATGCCGCCGGTTGTGGTGGTGCGTTCACTGGCAGACAAAGGAAAGATTATTTATAAACCGGAATTACAACCCGATATCAACGATTTACTGGCGACCGGTTGGCGCATGCCCGAAGTTTTTTCTGCCAAAGGCAGGGATGGTAAAACCGATATTTGGGGCATGATTGTACGTCCGGTAAATTTTGACCCGACAAAGCAATATCCTGTCATCGAGTATATTTACGCCGGTCCGCACAGCTCTTTTGTACCTAAGGCATTTGCCGTGGAGCATAATTTCAGTGCGCTGGCAGAGCTTGGTTTTATCACGGTGATGATTGATGGCATGGGCACTGCCAATCGTTCCAAGGCTTTCCATGATGTCTGCTGGCAGAATCTGAAAGATGCCGGTTTCCCGGATCGCATTGCCTGGATCAAAGCTGCTGCAGAAAAATATCCTGAAATGAATATTGAAAAAGTGGGTATTTACGGCACCTCTGCCGGTGGTCAAAGTGCGATGGGCGCGCTGCTTTTCCATCCCGATTTCTACAAAGTGGCGGTCTCTTCCTGCGCTTGTCATGATAACCGCATGGATAAAATCTGGTGGAACGAGCAATGGATGGGTTATCCTATCGGAAAACATTACGAAGAGTCCTCCAATATGGTAAATGCGCACCTGCTCGAAGGTGATTTGATGCTGATTCTCGGCGAACTGGATAATAATGTGGATCCTTCCAGCACCTTGCAGGTGGTGGATAAGTTGATTGAACACAATAAAGAGTTTGAATTTGTGATGCTGCCGGGCGAAAGACACACCTCCGGTGGAAAATATGGCGAACGTAAACGCAGAGATTTCTTTGTAAAGCATATTTTACAAAATCAAACTCCGGAGTGGAATAGGAAGGAGTAGGGGTTTTTCTAATAGGAAAATAAAGGTCGTCTTAAAAATGATGAGTTAGTTCTTTGAGGGATGGTGTGATCTTTTATTTCCTAATGATTGTGTAAATATAAATCGTCCGACACTGACGGACGATTTGGATGAATCCTCTCATGAGTGTTTTTTATCAATAGGCTTTACGCATCATTATGAGATTCTGGTCAGAACGAAAACTCTGGAAGAAAAACGTTTAATAGTTTAACACGAAACTGTTTAGACTTTTAACGTACTACTTATTTTGAATATGTATTCGAAATGCATAAATACAATACCTACGAAGTTTATTGCATTCTTAAGGGCTGAAAGCCCGTAAGAATTTAGCAAAGGGCAACGCCCTGTGGGAATAAAAGAAAAGTGCATCAAGCCCTGAAAGGGCGTTAGCATCAAATTAAAACAACAATTTTATCTTAGGGTGAATATCAATAAAACCGGGATCCTACGTACGCATGATACAGTAAATAGCAGAGATGCTATGTGTCCTATGTGTCAGTCAATAAAAAATAATTTGTCCCTCATTTTATCCCTGAGAAAGATAAAAGCGGCTCATAATCAGTCGATTATGAGCCGTTTTGGTACTCGGAACGGGACTTGAACCCGTACAGCCGATAAAGGCCAAAGGATTTTAAGTCCTTCGTGTCTACCAATTCCACCATCCGAGCTTAAAAAGTGATAGATTGCAGCGTCGTGCAAACGCACTCTTTAACTTTTCGACTGCAAAAATACAATAAATTTACGCAATCACAAACTACTTGGCCACTTTTGTTGAAAATAGAGCGAAATAAATCTCCTGTTTCCCTTTAAAAAAGAAAAGCTTCGAAACAAAACTGTTTCGAAGCTTCTAATCAGAGCGGAAAACGAGACTTCCCGATT
>CAYPPC010000296.1:0-266 GCA_964412435.1 uncultured Paludibacter sp. | reverse complement strand
GACCCCAACCTTGGCAAGGTTGTGCTCTACCAACTGAGCTATTTCCGCAAAATGTCAGGTGCTAATTGGGATTAGCGACTGCAAAGATAAGTATTTTAATTTAAATATAAAAATAAAATCTCCGAAAAATAGAAGAATGGGCTCTGAAAGCTAAAATTCACGGTCGGCTACAAAGCTGACACACTTAATCAGAGATTTTTTAGCGTCATTGTCCGGAAATTCGCGCAAAGCCTCGATGGCTCTGTGGCTGTATTCATCCATCTTTT
>CAYPPC010000295.1:0-3442 GCA_964412435.1 uncultured Paludibacter sp. | reverse complement strand
TCTGCACAGGTCAATTAGTTTACTTTTTTTGGCTAGAGTGGAAAAAGAAAAAGGCAAGCTAGTACCAGAACTCCTTGCCCAAGCCAAAATTGTTTGGTGCTATCGGGGACAGAAGCGATGGGGAGCAGCAATCCTTAAAAAGGTAATTAAGCAAATGGCTTACTACAGCCCCCAGCCAATAAAAAAAACCAGCTATTGCTGGTTCTCTCTATTACTGGAAACGATCCATTCTCTGGTTTTCATCATTTCCTGTTCAAATCCTTTATAATCTTTTAATTTGCTTCTAATATAATCTCCATCTTTTGTACTATTTATTACTATTGCGCCATCATCTTTTAGCCCTGCTGTTACATTTATTGTTTCTAATAAGAACCATATTGGTTTAAAAACAAAAAATGCATACCGTTAACCTCACCTTTTGATGTAACATTACAAAAATCGAAAGAGAATATTTGTGTCGTTCAGCCAGATATAATAGTAATATGTGACAGAGAAAATGTTGATAAGAATGGAAAGTACAAAGGAATTCCTACTCTTCTAATCGAAGTGCTTTCCCCCTCCACCAGAAGTAAAGACATGCTTAAGAAGCTTGATTTATATAAGCAATGCGGGGTAAAGGAATATTGGATAGTTGATCCGCAAAATACGCAAATTTATGTTTATACTCTTGAAAATAATGATATCAGTAATAGCAAGGCATACCGGAAAGGCGCAGATGACTATGTGAAATCTGATTACTTTGAAGGTCTACAAGTTTCCATGAATGATATGTTTGAATAATGAGTAATGCATTTATCAAAATTTGTCATAATCATTACCACACTTCTTTTCCGAGAATATTTCCCCAGTGAATTTCTCCAGTTGGATTTACTTTTTCTCCTTGGGAGCTTTCTAATAAAAGCTCAAATTTTGTTTTTCGGTGTATTTTTTTTAATATAAGTTCGTTTCCCCTCACATCCATATAAAAACAAACGTTTTCAATATTATAACTATTATTGTTTAATTCTTCTAATATAGCTTTTGGTATACGAATGGCTACACTATTTCCACATTTGGATAAATTGGTATTCATAAAATCACCTCATAAAAATTATTAGATGCTCTTACATATAGTATATACACGTGTATACTATATGTAAATTAAAACGAGGCTAAATGATGAACCCTACTTCTTCTCGTATTTTCAACTATTAGGTTCAAAAAACTTAATACTCCATTGGGTCTTTAGATGATATCCGTTTTACCAGGAAAAGCAGCAGCATTCCTACAACCAGGAAAAATACGATTGATCCAATCGCCCAGAGTAGCCCGTTTTGCTCGGCGGTTACCGCATCAACCCCTTGATTTACATACCAATTATGCATTCTGTAAGAAATCGTGCTAAATACCAGCGGACCAACAAAGGTTGAAGTGCGACCGGCAACGGAAAGGAAACCGTAGAATTCAGCAATTTTGTCTGCCGGTGCAAGCTGGCTGACCATTGAACGGCTTACAGCCTGAGCTCCTGAGAGGGAGAAGCCTGCGAGAACCCCGATAACATAGAACCACACTATGTTAGTAATGAAAAACAAGCCGGTTACCGAGGCAATAAGTATAAGAAGAGAAATGATTACGGCTTCCTTGCTGCTCTTTTTGTCGGAAATTCGACCGAAAAGCAAAGCTCCGAATGTGCCGGATACATGAATCAGAATTACAAAGATAATAAGATCCATCTGATTCATACCATACAACGTAGCTCCGATAATAGCTGCAAAGTCCATCAACATCATAATGCCATCGTTGTAGATTAAAAAGGATATCATATATTTAATAAATTCTTTATAGCTCTTAAGAGATCGGAATGTCTGTGCAAGCTTACCGAACGCCAAGGTTATTACTCCCTTTCCCTCAGGGATCTGTTCCTTCTCATGCTTTTCCCGAACATTCAAGAATGTCGGAACTGAGAATATTAGATAAAGAGCAGCGGTTATCAGGAAAGCGTAAGGTATGAAATCATTCCCGATTGTTTGTATGGGAAGCAATACAATTAACAATGCGACGATTCCGCCGAGCATGCCGACAGCCCAGCCTTTACCTGATACAAACCCAATTGATTCCGGTGTTGATACATCCGTCAGCAGTGCATCATAGAATACCTGAGCTGCACGGTAACCTATCTCGGCCAGAATAAAAAACAGCATACCTATGAGGATATCTCCCTCTCTTACAAAAAACAGCAATGCGGTAAAGATAACAGAGATGATCGTAAAAATAAAAAGTAATTTTTTCTTTGACTTTGTAAAATCCGCTATTGCTCCAAGAATTGGCGAAACTATTGCCACAATGATTGCAGCTAAACCCACGGATATGCCCCAGAGGCGTGTGCCTTCAGCTCCGCCAACAACAGCATTTTTAAAATATGCGGAATAAACAGCCAACAATACAATTGATGCATATGCGGAATTTCCAAAATCGTAAAAATACCATGACCATCGTGATTTTTTGGTAGCTTTGTCTACTTCTTTGTCTCTTACAGCTTTAGAATCAACATTACTCATAGTAAATAGCTCCTATCAAAATTATGATGTGAATAAAAGGTAAAAGATAACCCTTTGCGATTAATTCTATACTAGTTTTGTACTGATTTCAATAAGATGATTATCTGCTGTAAACGGCAATGCAAAGTGCAGAGAATTCGGCAGTAAAAGAAAGGGGTTAGGCAGCGCAAAGTAAGGATTCTCGGCTGTAAAGTCAGAACATTCGCCAGTGAAAATAGGTTTCATCTAATATATTCTCTGAAATATTTAGATAAGTGTTATGCAAAATATCAGAAAGTCACTGAAGGAAAACAAAAAATCGTTCAATTTAACAAAGAAAAATGATTACTGAAACGGCTCCGAGAGTATGCATATGAACATTTACAAAAACGTGTCAATAACTTTACGAAATGTCACCCCTAACGCCCTTTAATTATCGCCACAAAATGTCACTCTTGCACAATAAAAAATCATTGTTTAGAAGTACATTTAGTAAATTGAGTGCTATTAATTAACATTGATAACCGAATTGTTGTGATGTTGAGAATTCTTATCAGTTTTATTAAGTAGGCTTGGGGCTTTGTGCATGGAGTTTTTTACTTCATGAAGTATGTTACTTATAAAAAACAGCTTGCTATAATAATTTCGTGTGTATTCGAGAACTCTGATGGAAAGGCTGGATTGAAATGGTACCAGCTAAAGCCGCAGAAACCATATAAAGCAAATGTTAAGAGTTTGAATCTTGACAAAAACATATAATTGGAAACATAGATGTACAAAAAAGTGTATAGTAAACAGACCACAACATTGGTAGTCAAAAATTAAATTAAAATTACAGCTGATTGTGCTGCTTAAGTAGTTTTTTCTTCCGTACAGATAACCGAAGAAGTCTGAAAGCCTAAGTCTATATGCTTGTACTATGAATC
>CAYPPC010000294.1:0-3443 GCA_964412435.1 uncultured Paludibacter sp. | reverse complement strand
TTATCAGGATTGGCAATGGGTGAAGATGGAAGATGGCCGGGTTGTCGACCCCTATGTACTACTACCACGAATGTTTGCCGATATTTCAGACAAAGATTTTGATGCATTGCTGCTCGGCAAAATAGAGCGTCTGAACGGACCTCGCTTATCATCACATCCAACAAAGGCTTTGATGAATGGGTCGACTTCTTGGATGATGCAACAATTACAACTGCAATTCTCGATAGGCTTATTCATCACTGTGAGATCATTAATATGACTGGAAACAGCTACCGTCTCGAGCACCGAAAATCTATTACTTAATACTGTGCATTTTGCCACAAATACTTCTCAATTCGTCTATTAGACCAGTCTGCTGCTTTATCAATAACATAGCTAAGTAAATATTCCGTTATTTCATCTTCACAATCTTCTTCACAGAATTCTAATGATTCGTCATCCTCAGAATCACAAATCCAATCAAATCCCCATTCAGTTTGAAACCAAATTGCTTGTTTTATTGGAGTTTCAAGTTGTTTCACTTCCGCCTGAACAAGAGAGAAAATTACATCTTCGTAACAACTCCAATAAATGGATTCTTGGTGTTGCACTTGAACACAAATTTCATCCCAGATGTTTTTAAGGGGAGAGTCATCCCCCGATTGCATACCCTCAGTCATCTTCTGAAGCTTTAAGATTACCTTTCGCGAAACTCCTTCACATACAGATTTTGAAATACCATAAATGATTTCATCCTTAAATTCCATTCTGCACCTCCTTTTTATCCCGTTGCTAATCTTACTCTTCAGAAGAAAAAAACACGTGAATGGAGTGAACCTCCCCCTTTGCCTTATTTTACCACAAGCGCTCGGGGGGGAGATGAAGTGAATGTGTTCCCAATCATCAAACTAACTCCGCCAAACGTTTGGATAGCCTTTCCTTCTCACCACACTCAATAGTCTTAAACCGCAAAAGCGGAAGCTTACATTTGTCGAGAATATTGTCCTTCAAGGCATCGCGTTCGGCCTGGAGGGTTCCTGCTCTATGAAAACCATACCCATCAACTTCAATGGCCAATACCGGCAGTTTATTCATCCTATTAAAAAGTAGAAAATCAACATGGGTAAGGGGATTCCTAGCGTAAACACGTTCTTCCTCGGTGAGAGTATTGTAATCTTTTATCAAACTGTTCAGCATAACCCGCACTGCACAATCCACCTTTTGAAAAGGTTCCTGCTGAAGCACCGTTTCGATTACCGCATACATCAGGTTCTCCGATTCCCACTCGGAGACACGCCTGTGTTTTTTTAAAAACTCTCTCCGTTTTTCCGCATACCCTTTATATAGCAAATCAAACACTGAGTATACCGTGCTATCAATGGTCTCAAAGTTGTTATATTGGATATACCTAACCAGATCCCCTAAATTCGTATCCATATTGCGGTCATCCGTCGAAATCACCACGCACAGACTTTTTATTGCACGGGATACCGCTACATTAAGTAAATGCGGATCATCCACAAAATCAGATATTACATTGTCAACTGTGGTAAGAATAACCGCTGCTTTTTCTCGTCCTTGGAATTTATGTACCGTATCGATTTCAAAACTTCCAGGCAGCTGGTCCCTCAAAGCAGCCACTTGGTCCCGATATGGAGTAATCACTCCAATGTCCGTGTAGCCCTTAGAAATAAGTCTTGGAATTATTTCTTGGCAAATGGTATCGATTTGCCACTGGTTCAGATGTCCCCGGGCATGATTTCCTTCAGCGGTACGGTATAGTATTAACGCATCCTCCTCGCCATTGTCCTCAGTCATGATAATCAACTGATTCTGGTAAAATTTTTGATTGCAGAACCCGGCAATTTTCGGATGGCAGCGATAATGCTCACGAAGCAGCACGGTGGGAATGTCATTCCAAACCATTGTCGTCGAGGAAAGCAAACTATTTGCAGAATAATTGTATGCGTCATCAAATTGATAGCTATCCCAAATTGCATCAGAAACTATCTTTGTCGCTTCAGATAATATTTAGAATAGTCTGGGTTTTACCTGTGCCCGGAGGTCCCTGGATTACACTGATTTGAGAACTAAATGCGTTCTCCACAGCAGTTTTTTGGCTTTGGTTAATCCCAAAGGGATAAATCAGTTTTTCTGACAGTATGGGTTTTTCGGCAGGTTTTTGGGTATCAAGATATCTCGCGAGGATAGTTCGTTCGCTGACATGAGTAATTCTCTCATATTGCTTACTCAGTATCTTAACATCGTCTTCGGTTTTTAGGCTGATAGCATCAGCAACAGCACGGAAATAATCCATCATATTTTTGGATCGCTGGTCTGATAGGCAGTTTTTCTCGAACTCCAATTCATATTTTGGATAACTATATGTGGGCATTCCCCCACGTTCAATTCGCATCCAGTCACCAAAATCAAACAGATTTGTGATTCCCTGAATGCAATTCCCGTCCTTCCGGACAATTACACAGTTGGGTTCTATCATTTGCACTAACTTTAAAAGACGCACATTAAAACTGTTGTAGCTGTAAATCTTGGGAGAATTTTTAAAAACCACATCACATTTTCCATTGGAAAAGCTAAAGGATTGAACCGATTCAGTTTTATCCTCGCCGTTAATAATCAACATGTGTTTTCGTGGATCCATAAGATTCTCCCTTACGCTAAACCGCAAAAGCCCAGATAGTTTTCTAACAACAATTCCGGTTCACCGAATATTAGATCAATCCACAGCAATATCTAATATACTGACTTCTTTGAACATCAAATTCCAGCCCTTGTTCTTTCAGGCTTTCAAGCAGTACTTTATCTAGAGCATAGGGGGATTTTTTCTGTAGCAGTGTTACATCTGACTCTGATAGGTTAACCCGGTAATTGTCGAATTTAATGACAAAAGCATTTGTCTCATGTTCAATGCAAACTTCTAAACCAAATTCCTGGGAAATTGTATTACACACGAAGTCCACAAATTTATCTAAAGGACTGTTGTGTGTAATTAAACCCCTTATCCATCCTTGAGTGTTCAAAAAATTCACCTCTCTTACTCTTCAATATAACCAGCTAAATCCCAAGCAGTTACTAACCCTAGCAGTTTATTATTTTTCTTTCCGGTTTCAGTAATAAAGACAGCTGCTAACAATCTCCTTCCACCCTTGATATCGCTAAAGTTTCGGCAGACAGTCCGACTCCAACTGAAGCGGATAAACTTTAATGTATTGCCCAACTAAAATAATTCTTCATTGCATTGCGAGGGGTACCCCAATGCTCGAACTGTCCTTGATAAATTGCATGCACAAGATAGTATTCTACTGCAGCTTTCTTCTGTTCCAATGAGTATTTCGGGCATCGTGAATCCCGTTCCGCCCTTTTGTCCCTTTTAATTTTGCATTATACACCTTCATTTCTAGCCGCCTCCATTCCTGCTGGCATAAATTTTACCAGAGCAATGG
>CAYPPC010000293.1:1067-3448 GCA_964412435.1 uncultured Paludibacter sp. | reverse complement strand
AAACATCTATTGCCTCTGCATATTTTTCATTTGTGCCTACTTTCTGAATATATTTATTTTCATCACTATAAGTTCTTTTAAAATCTCTGCCATTTATATTTATCATTTCTATTTTTATCATATTATACCCCCACCATCAAATTTGCATAAAGACTCCAATTGGTAGCTGTTTGATAAGCAGTAAGTGAAGCCATTGGCACTTCAATTCTTGTAGTGTACTGAGATAAACCAGTTGCATTTGACATCGCCGGAGGGTCAATAGGTAGCATTTTAATTGTTAATAAATTTACGCAACTTCTAAAAACATTATTTCCAAATGAATATACATTTTCCGGGATTGTTACTTCTGTTAATCCGCTATTGTAAAATGATAGCGAAGCCAGAGTTTCTAAACTATTTGGCAAATTTATCGATGTCAATCTTGAACAACTTGAAAAAGCATAAGTACCTATATCAACTATATTACCATTTATTATTACATTTTTAACACCACTATTTTGGACGCAATAATTAGGGATTGAAGTTATTCCTGTTCCCAGTATTAAAGTTTCTAAATTAGGTGTATATGAGAATGAATAGATACCTATTGATCCTACTGTATTTGGGATTTCTATATTTATTACATTGCAATTAATAAAGAAGTATGGTTTTATTGAAGTTACATCTTCTAAATCTTCTTCAGTGATTGAAAATGGTTCTGCTATAGAATAATTTTGCAATAAATTTTTCAGCATATTATCTTTTGCACTATAAATCATTGGTGCTTTAATCATATTGTCCTCACCTCCGTGCTAATTAAATCAAAAATTAAATCATTAGCTGGAACTGTTGTGCATTTAAAAGTAATTCCTGTTGATTCTTCTATTATTGGTAATACTTGACAAGCACCCCATTCATCCAAGCTTGATAATGCTGGTACAATTTCATTTAAGTCCGCTTCCCTTAATGTTACAAGAACTTTCTGTTCTTTATCTGACCAGTCATCTTTTTCTAATAGTAGTGATTGTTTTAGTGGTCTTGTCGAAATTCTTTTGCCATCTAGGTAAAAATATCCATTAGAAGTCAATCTCAACAAATCATTTCTATTGTTTTCATCTGTTCCATTTCCAATAACAAATATACCATCGTATTTATTATACTTTCCAAAAATAGCAGATGCCTCTTTAGCGGTAAATAAACCTTTACCTACTATAATAGAATTTTGTCCTCCATAATTTACTTTATTATATGATCCTCCCATAATTACACTATGTGTATTCGTGTTTGTATTTTCATTATTGTTACCGCAAATTATGCAAGCAGCACTTCCTATTTTATTATTTATTCCCACAATTATACCATCGTCGCCTGTGGAAGAAGCTACATTTCCAACACCTGTCATAAAATTTGCTTTTCCAGCATTTGTATTGTTTCTTCCGCCTGTCATACCTCCACCGGCTTGCAGTAATTGAAGAATCTCCACCAAGAAGTATACCAGCAGGCTTATTTGAATCTTGTCTTATTTGTGGTTTATTCTTTATATAATCTACACCAATTTCACTTTCTTGATTCCAGTCCGGCTGTACATTAGATGGGTCAAATTTCCAATAGTTTGGTGTTCCTGCTGTATAAACATAACTTCCTATTAAATGTATTTCTTCAAAAAATATATTATTAAAAAATCCTTCTGTTTCATTATAAAAATCATAAGCATATACATTTACAAAAGTTGGCACATTATTATAGCTAATATGTGTTACAATATCATTTTCAAATTTATTCCAGCCAATTGATACTGTCTGTTCTCCATCATAAAATAGCTGTTCTGTCCAGCAGTACGCATATGCTATGCCTGTAACATTATCTGTTATTATAAATATTGGTTCATTTGACACATAGTCCATACTATAGTTTATATAATAATCTATATCACTTACTTCGCTTGTAAATCCTATATAATCTCCACCAAAAGAAATTGGCTTTATTGGATTAGCTGGAAATAAAACTTTATTGAAAACATTTTCTGGTGTTAATGTGTCTATTATTGTGTCAAATCCAATTATATCTGTTGATGAATTTTGAATACTACCTTTTGCTGTTAGTGGTACATTTACAGGTAAATCATTATAATAATCAACAATAATCTGTCCTAATGAATAATCTGAAATAATTACATTTCCATTTTCGTCTGTTATTAGATTTTTATTTGCATTATCTATTCCCCAATTTTGTTTAACTGCCCCTACATCTGAATATGTAAGTATTACTTGACCCATTTTTCCATTTACACTCGTTACTGCATCAGTTGCATTTAATTTTGCCCAACCACTTCCTAGTGATAAAGCCCAATCGCCTACTGCATAATCAAATCCAGCAAAACTGTATGGTGCTGAGCATATGAA
>CAYPPC010000293.1:0-1057 GCA_964412435.1 uncultured Paludibacter sp. | reverse complement strand
AAATAATAATTTATGTATATTTCTAATTGTACGTTATTTATAAACATTCCTTGTAATTGTGGTGCATAAGAACTAGCTGTTATAATACCATTTCCATCAAATGTACCACCATTTGTTATTCCACCTAATACAGATGGTGGTATATATATTACATTTATTTTACCACTATCACTATTAACTAAATCATCTGTTCCATTTGGCTTTTTAGCTTGTTTTTCGTTTAATAAATCCGTTACTCCTTTTTGACTTATAATATCAGTTGTACTATTACCAGAATTTTGTTTTATTGCACTTGCACCTATAGCATTTATATTATCTCTAGCATTTTGTTTCTGACTGTTAGATAATTCTTGATTTATTAATGTAGATACTGCATTTATATCACTTGCTTTTGTTGGTACTGTGATATTTGCTGTTTTATTAGATACTACACTTGTTCCATTTACCTTTACATCTTCAACAGCTCCTGCACTACCTAAAGCTTCTTCTAAACCAGTTATTGCACTTATTGGATGTTGGTCTGGTATATCTCTATTCCTTAAATTGTTATGATCTTTTTCGTTTATAACAGCTGTTTTAATAGGTCCAATTTCGATTTTGTCAACCATTTGTAAATCATCTAAATCTAACTCGTTATCTACAAGCATTTCATCAATTTGTAACTCATTATCTGTAACTAGATCATTTAATGCAACTTCATTATCTACAAATAGTCCATTAAGTTCTAATTCGTTTGCTATTTGTAAATTATCTAATGTTACATTACTCATTGACATCACCTGCAATCGTAACTTCTGCAATAGTGTCTTCCTCTGTTATTGTAAACATACTTTTTAATGTCTTTCTATAATTATTATTTAATGTAACTTCAATATCAAAATTATATTCGCCATAATCCAAAGTTTCTGTGTCTACAGGATTTATAACTACATGATAATATTCATCTTCAAAATTAAAATCAGTCTTAACCTTTTGAAAAGCAATCGCAGATTCTGTACTATTGTATTTCCTACAAGTCATAAACAATGTGGTTATATCCGACATTAATACATCTGTA
>CAYPPC010000292.1:0-3478 GCA_964412435.1 uncultured Paludibacter sp. | reverse complement strand
AGCAATTGAACTGCTTTTACCAGATCTTCGTCGCTTTTCCCGGCCAACCAGGCACCAACGTGCGTCGCCTCCATAGCACCGGGACCGCCTCCCGAAATCATCAAATAACCTTTCTCGGTAAAATACTTGCTTATTCGTGCAATTTCAAGGTAATTACTGTCTGCTCGTGAAAGCTTATGACCTCCCATGATTGCAACAATCTTTTTCGCTTCATATTTTGCTAAAAAATCATGTAATGCATCCGAAATAGAGTGGTCGTGCAGGCTTCTTGCCAGGGTCTCTTTGATACTCTCAGCCTCCAGGCCTTCTGTAATAAAATGATTATAAACCACTTTGTCAAAACTCTTTTCGTAAGTGTCCGGTTTCCCTTGTTCATAGGCTTCAAAGAGCAACTCTTTGGAGTAAAGCTGACTGATAAAGGGATTGTAAGGCACATCAATTTGCGGGCAAATCAGACAGTTATCTGAAATTGATTTCAGAATTAATTCGGAGAGTTGACACCCTAAGAAAATACAATCATCAAACTTTTTACCATCGGTTTGCTGTTCAAAACCGGTGAAATCCAGGTTTTGAAATGCAAATTTACTAATAATCAGATGTTGTGATATAATTGTGTTTAGCTCCTCCTGGGTTTCAATTTCAATATAAGCCATAATTTTCTAATCTTTTCTTATTGTGGAGATCAAATATAGCCATTATTTTGAAATAATGCTTTTTACTTCCCAGTCTGATCAATAATTTATTCTCTACCCGCTCTTTCCTCTGTTCCACGGCAGCTTAGCAATTGCCATACGCATAAAGCAACGGTCGATCAGCGAGGTAATAGTAAGTCCGAGTGAGAGAATAAACGGAATTACGATCCATCCCGGATAACCGAGGAAATAGGCGGTGAGGAAAGCAGCCAGCAGGATGCCGAGTGTCAGTCGAAACTGACGATCAACACTCCAGCCATTCGACAGGGAGAGGTCCCCTTCCAGGGCACTCATATGTGTGTCCAGCACAGAGATGTTTTCAAAACCGGCTCTTTTTAATTTTTCGCCAACCAATCTGGCCCTTCTGCCCGAATAGCAGATCAGGTGAATTGCCTGCTCTTTATAAGGTTCAAACTGGTCGACGCTGAAACCTGACAGTGGGAGGTTCACGGCCTCATTCAAATGTAGACCTTTATACTCTTCCGGCTCTCTGACGTCTGCCAGTAGGGCAACACCGGCAGCTGCTTCAGCTACGGCACTATTTTTACTGATAATTTGCATTTTATTTATTGTCTGATTTTCTAATTCCATAGGGTTTAACAGAATAAACGGGGCAGTTGTTCAGTCCGGCATTCAACCCGGTTCTGAACATCTGCCCTGCAACATCTGTTTTGCTTAGAAAAATGCTTTTACTTCTCTTTTTGGAAACTTTCCGGAAATTTTACCGGGAAAAGTATCTCGCCTTCCCGAAGTCGAATGTAGCTTGAGAATCCTTTTTCGCCCTCTTTCAGGGTGATAACCCGACAACCGTTATTGCCGAGGTTGTTATAAACAGTGTTTCCGCCGCTGTAGCGACCGTAGGCCAATGCAATGCCCATATAGTTGCCGATATAGTCATTGTCATGGTCGTGCCCAACGAACACACCCTCCACGTCACCTGATTCAATCATGGCTGCAAACATACCGGTGTTTATTTTGCCGTTGCATTCTTTCTCTTTGTAGTTGCCGATATAGTTTTTTTTGTCGAGTGTCATAATAGGAAATTCCGCCAGCGGAATGTGGAAGAATGCGAGAGCATGATGCGGCACTCCATCATTTTCAGCCGTATAGGCTGCACTCTGTTGGCGATACCAGGAAACCTGTTCGTGGCTAAACCAGTCGTAGGACCAGCCCACACCCTTGTGCTTGCTGTTGTAGGCACCGGAATCCATAAAGTAGAGCAGGGTGGAGATTTTATCTTTATCTTCCGAAGAGCGAATTTCCAAAATATAATTTCCTTCGCCTTTCAGGTTTTTGTCGCCGTGTGTTGCCATGCAGTAGGGCTTTTGGGTGATGTAATCCATTATTTGTGTGCGGTTCCACTCAAACTCATCGTCGTGATTACCGTTCACATAGGCCCAGGGGATTTTGCGGTCGATCACAGGCTGCAGCACAGTGTCGAAACACTCCTTCGCCGGTTTGGCCCAGGCCAGATCACCTGTAAATACCACAAAATCTGGTTTTTCTATATCCAGCACTTCATTTACCAAAATGATAGCTGTGTCAGACGCAGCTACACCCGGTTTATAGTGCATATCAGTAAATTGTACTATCTTAAAATCCTTATTCTTCTGAAATTCTAAGTTTTGTGCTTGTACGCTGCTTACCAGCAAAATAAGTGCTGCCGCAAGTTGTAGTGTTCTTTTTATCATCATGTTCTTTTTAAGATTATTTGTGAAGTGTTTTCAATCAATCTATATATAGAGATGTGTGTATTCGAATAGCTTTTCGATAAATTTGTTTTTTAGAAAATCTATTTACTAGTACGATTCAAAGTCCACTGCCTCCGGTCATCGAGCTAAGTCGAGATGAGGAGAATGTAGGAGCGGTTGCCGAGCGTAGCCTCTATACCGGTAACCGAGCGTAGCCGAGGTTACATTCGCTCCGGTACTTCAATTCCAAGCAACGCCATACCGCTCTTAATCACCGAAGCAACTGTTTCGGAGAGCAGCAGGCGGAGGGTTTTCAGCTCTTCGTTCTCTTCACGTAAAATAGAGAAATCGTGGTAAAACTGGTTGTACTCTTTTACCAGATCGTAGATATAGTTGGCAATCAGCGCGGGGCTAAATTCATCACCTGCCTGCTGAATTACGTTCGGATATTCTGTCAGCAGTTGAATCAGCTCCTGTTCTTTTTCGGCAATTGGCAAATCAAGATTGCTTAAACTGCCATAACTAATGTTTTGCTCTTGCGCACGACGAAGTACCGATTTAATCCGCGCATGCGTATATTGTATAAAGGGACCGGTGTTACCGTTAAAATCGATCGACTCCTGCGGATTAAAGGTCATATTTCTGCGCGGATCCACTTTCAGGATAAAGTATTTCAGCGCACCCAGGCCCACCATGCGGGCGATATTTTCCGCCTCTTCCGGCGAAACGCCATCTAATTTGCCTAACTCCTCTGAAGTTTCACGGGCAGTCTCAATCATTTCGGCCATCAGGTCGTCGGCATCTACCACGGTACCTTCGCGGCTCTTCATTTTGCCGTCAGGCAGCTCCACCATACCGTAAGAGAAGTGCACTAACTCTTTGCCCCACTTGTAGCCCAGCTTATCCAGTACTATGGCCAGTACCTGGAAATGGTAATTTTGCTCGTTACCCACCACAAACACCATGCGGTCGATAGGGTAGTCTTCGTAGCGCAGTTTGGCGGTGCCAATGTCCTGCGTCATATATACCGATGTACCATCAGCACGAAGCAGCAACTTTTCATCCAATCCTTCACCGGTCAGGTCGGCCCAAACC
>CAYPPC010000291.1:0-3482 GCA_964412435.1 uncultured Paludibacter sp. | reverse complement strand
CTGGATATGTATTTTGCACACCCTAAATCTTTGGTAGCCAAACGGATGCTGACAGAGCAGGATAAACACTATGTGGATTACGAGCTGATTGATGATATTCATTTTACAAACGATGGCAGATATTTCACCTTCGTAAGTGAGCGCAGTGGTTACAACCACGCTTATCTCTATAATATTAATGGTACGCTTAACAAACAGCTCACTAAAGGCGATTGGGATGTAACGCGCATTTACGGTTATGATGATACACGCCATATTCTTTATTATCAGTCGGCTGAAATTTCGCCGCTGCAACGTGATGTTTATAGCATCAATGCCAAGGGGGTAAAATCCCGTTTGACCGACGGAAAAGGGATGCACAGTGCAGCTTTCTCAAAGACATTTGCCTATTTTTCGGATAATGGCTCTACACTGAACAGTCCCAATGTGATTACCATGCGTGATAATCGTGGACGAGCTCTGCGTACGCTGGAAGATAATGCACAGTTAAAATCAGATTTTTCATCGCTCCGCCTGCCGGCGAAAGAGTTCTTTAATTTTACTACCTCACAGGGTGTTAAGCTGAACGGCTGGATGCTAAAACCGTCGAATTTTAATGCTTCACAAAAATATCCGGTGCTGATGGTGCAGTACAGCGGTCCCAATGCGCAAACGGTAAGTGACAGCTGGAACATTGGATGGGAATATTTCCTGGCATCGCAAGGCTATGCTGTGGTGGCGGTTGACGGGCGCGGTACAGCAGCGCGAGGCAGCGAATTCCGTAAGTGCACTTATATGGAACTGGGAGTTATTGAAACTATTGACCAGGTGGAAGCTGCAAAATACCTGGGAAGTTTAAGTTTTATCGATAAGAACCGCATTGGAATCTGGGGCTGGAGCTACGGCGGATTTATGACGCTCAATACCATGAGTAGCGGTGATAATGTTTTCAAGGCCGGTATCTCTGTAGCACCGGTTACCGACTGGCGTTTGTACGATGCCACCTACACCGAGCGTTTTATGCGTCAGCCCAAGGAGAACCATGGCGGTTACGATGCCGGCTCGCCTCTCACTAAAGTGGAAAAACTGCACGGTAATCTGTTGCTGATTCATGGAACGGCCGATGATAATGTGCATGTACAGAATAGCTATCTTTACCTGGATGCTTTACAAAAAGCCGGTAAACAGGCACAAACTTACTTCTACACCGATAAAAATCACAGTATTTTAGGTAAAGATACGCGTCGTCATCTCTATCGGATGAAGTTTGATTTTTTGGAGAAGAATTTGAAGAATTAGCGAATTAGCCAATGAATCAATTAGTGAATTAGCCTGTTAAAATCATTTAGAAAATAATTATTCAACTCTCTTTTTCCCCTTCAGGCTTGCTTGGCTGTAAGCAGGGGACAGGGAGCTTAATTATGAAACACATTGCAAAAATACATACCGATTTTTCAGAAAAATTTGGGGCTCCGCGCCAAAGTGGATTGGTCAAAGAGTTGAAAGGCCGTATCGTTTTTGAGCCGGAGTTTCGTTCGGTGGATGCTGTGCGCGGACTGGAGGATTTTTCGCATATCTGGCTGATTTGGGAGTTCTCCGAATCACCTAAAGGGGAGTGGTCGCCAACCGTGCGCCCGCCGATTTTAGGTGGTAATGAACGCTTAGGAGTGTTTGCCACGCGCGCACCTTTTCGCTCCAATCCGATTGGTTTGTCTTCACTCAAATTAGATAAAATTGAAATTTGCCCTGACTTAGGTCCGGTGCTGCATGTTTCCGGTGTGGATATGATCGATGGAACACCGGTGCTGGATATCAAACCTTATATACCGAGAGCTGACTCCCATCCTGAAGCTACGGGTGGTTTTACCGATAAAGCCGGGCACCATAATTTAGAGGTGGATTTTCCCGAAAATCTTTTGGATAAGATACCGGTTGATAAAAAAGAGGCTTTGATCAAATTGCTTTCACTCAACCCCAAACCGGCGTATCAGAATGATCCGGAACGAATTTATGGTTTGCAGTTTGCGGGTATGGAAGTGCATTTTCGGATTGAAGAAGGGCGATGCGAGGTGGTGGAGGTGTCACAGCTGTAGAGTCTCTTGCAGGTTTCACCTTGATTGGTTAAACTTATCTTTGTTCCAATTTTTAGGATTGTCGATAATATACTGTGCAATTCGCAGGTAGGATTCTTTTGAACGAATAATGATGTCGTAATAACTGCGTTGCCATAATTTTTGATCAAATCGTTGCCAATTATTATTTTTCACACCACGAATGTATTCATTCGTGGTCATTGTTTTAAACCAATTCATTACATCTGGAATGGATGCATTGTGTTTTTTATTGTGAATACCGTATGTGGCGTGGGTATCAACGGGATGCCCACGCAGGGGCGTCCCTTGTATTTTGGGTGTTCAATGTTATGTTTTCAATAATGCAATGAAAATGGTTGGGCATAACGACCATTTCATGACAACGTTTATCCGGGTATTTATTTTCAATTTCATCATACCATCTGGTAATCATTTTTCCGGCATCGTTTAATATCATTTCCTGGTTTTCAATATGTCCAAATAGATTTAATCGATTTTGAACGTCAATCGTTAAAAAATACAAACCTGCGCGGGAATAATCATATCCCCGCAAACGTAATGTTTGCGGCCGTTTTCTTTGTTATATTTTTTCAAAATTATAATTGGTTAATTGGTACCTTCTACAAACACATACCATCTTTATTGCTTCTCCCCGATAGTGGATGGGCACAAAATAAATAATTCCTTAGCGCACAGGTCTGGCTCCAATGATTATTTTATCAAAATCGGGTGCCATGACCGTTCTATTCTCAAAACGGATGGTGTTGGCGCCTTTCTGCAGTTTAACATTGACAGTGAGTGAGGCTATTTGCGAAGGTACATCGGGGCTAAACAGAACTGTTTCTGCAAACTTACCATTCACAGTCAGTGAAGCGCTGCGATCATCACCGCAAAGATAGGAGATGGTAAGCGGATAGGTGCCGGCTTCTTCAACAAAAATATCTCGAAATTCGATGTAGTTATCGGCATTACCTCCTATGTTGGTAACAATGGCGCCTTTTGATGCACTAGCCAGTGCTGTGGCACGCGCCTGGTTTGGAATTGGTTCGGTATCCACCAGGTGGTTGAAGTTGTGCAGATAAGCGTATTCAGCTTCGTAAACAGTTGGATTGATGTTGGTTCCGCTAATTTTTAGCATCAAAACACCATGTCCGGGAACTACAGCAGAGTAACTTGTTTCAAACTCACCCAAATCCTCATGCTTCCACAAATCACGAATTGTAACCTGAGGAGCTAAATCAATATCCGCAAAATTTAAGGTGATGCGGGTGGAGGAGCTATTGCGATTAAACAGCACCACAGCACGCTCGCCACTCTGTTTTCCGTTCAACTTCTTCGACCAGATTTGCAGGTTCTTTCCATAATCGCTAATCAGATGACCCTGCTCAGTCATATCCTGATTTACCGCTA
>CAYPPC010000290.1:0-3487 GCA_964412435.1 uncultured Paludibacter sp. | reverse complement strand
CAGAGGTAAGGGTAAAAACTTTATTGGTGCTCACTCGCTGAAAGAGCTGGTGGATTCATTAGAGACACCGCGCAAAGTGATGTTGCTGGTAAAAGCCGGTCAGCCGGTAGATGATTTTATTGAACAGCTGGTACCGCTGCTGGAGCCGGGAGATATTATTATTGATGGTGGAAACACGCATTATCCGGATACTGTGCGACGCACTTCCTTCGTTGAGAGTAAAGGTCTTCTCTATGTCGGCAGTGGTGTGTCGGGCGGTGAAGAGGGAGCGCTCACCGGGCCTTCGCTGATGCCGGGCGGTTCGCCCAAATCGTGGCCGCTGGTGAAAGAAATTTTTCAGTCGATCGCGGCCAAGGTGGACGATGGTGTGCCTTGCTGTGACTGGGTAGGTGAGGATGGTGCCGGTCACTTTGTGAAAATGGTGCACAACGGTATCGAATATGGCGATATGCAGATTATCAATGAGGCTTATCACCTGATGAAAGAGTTGCTGGGCATGGATGCTTTTGAACAGCACGAGGTGTTTAAACGATGGAATGAGGGTAAACTTGACTCTTACCTGATTGAGATTACACGCGATATTCTGGCATTTAAAGATGAAGACGGCAGTCCGCTGGTTGAAAAAATTCTGGATACTGCCGGTCAGAAAGGTACCGGAAAGTGGACAGCAGTAACCTCTATGGATCTGGGAATTCCGCTGACACTGATTGCTGAGTCGGTTTATTCCCGCACGCTTTCGGCTCAAAAAGAGCTGCGAGTGAAAGCTTCACAGGAGATTACAGGTACTCAGCCCAACTTTAAAGGCGATAAAGAGCAGTTTATCAAAGACCTGGAAGAGGCTGTTTATGCTTCAAAAATTATCTCCTATGCGCAGGGCTATAACTTGATGATGGAAGCAGCAAAAGAGTTTAACTGGAATCTCAATTATGGCGGTATCGCTATGATGTGGCGCGGAGGATGTATAATCCGTTCCCGTTTCTTAGGAGATATCCAAAAAGCATTCAGCAAAAATCCACAGTTGGAGAACCTGCTCTTTGACTCATTCTTCAAAGAGGCGGTGCAATCTGCACAGCAGAGCTGGCGCAGGGTTTGTGCCACAGCTATCGAAAATGGAATTCCTGTACCGGCAATGAGTTCAGCGCTGGCATATTTTGACGGATTCCGTAATGGTCGCTTACCGGCCAATCTGCTTCAGGCACAGCGCGACTATTTTGGTGCACATATGTATGAGCGTGTGGATAAGCCCCGTGGCGAGTTTTTCCATACCAACTGGACCGGTCGGGGAGGAAGCACGGCTTCGACAACATATGATGTTTAATTGATCTTAGAAGAAATATTTTGTCCTGGAGCTGAAAGGACAAAGATGTAAAAGAGACTGTCTCATTCCGGGACAGTCTCTTTCGTTTTATACAGATACTCTTTCTTTTTTCATTCAATGATTTATCGCAACTTAGCGCTCACAGCATCCGTGGGTTTACTCTCACTTCCGTTTTTGTATTTAAGTACAATAAAGTAATAGTACATTACTCCTTTTTTAGCTTTGCTGTCATCGTAACTTTCAGCTGAAGCATCTAATGTGGTCAACAAAACAGCTCTCTCATTTTCAGCAGCCCGCAGAATCTGTACCGACTCTATTTCGTCAGAGACCGGCAACACCCATTTGATTGAAATTTTGCCGGCAGCTGCAAAAGCTGATACCTGTGCAGGTTGCATCGGTGCATCCACCGGGATAAAAACAGAGTATGGGAGGCTGTGGCTGCTCGCATCCGAAGCGTCGTTAGTGATGCTGCGAACCCGGTAAACATAAGTTTCACCCGGTTTTACCTCCCGGTCTGTGAAATAGTTGTTCTCAAAATCGGTAGTGGCAATCAGCTCTTCTGCTTCAGTCTCATCCAGATCATTTCTGACAGCCCGGAAAAGCTCGTAACCTACTATTGCGGTGTTGAGACCGGCTGCATCGCTCCAGAAAATCTGCACCTCCTGCTCTTTGTAAGCTGCATTGAGAATGGCGGGAGCTGGCAGCTGGCCGCCGCTGAAGCTGACATTCACACGCTCGCTCATAGGGCTGATATTGTAAGAGGAGTTGACCGATGCCACTGTGTAGCTATAAACCTCTGATCGGGCAGAAAGCGGCAGGGTGTCGTTGTAGATAAGCAGAGAGTCGGCAGAGAGCAACATATTCGGCAGTTGTTCTACCGGTGCGGTGTAGCCATCAGCACGATAAACATAATAACCGTGAATGTCATGACCGACACGTCTGAAGCTGAGTGTGACGATATTACCGTTTTTCGTCAGTTGCAGATCCTGCGGGGGAATCAGGTTCTCTTTTTTACCCTCCAGAATGGCCGGTACACGCGGACTGGGGAGGCTGCCTCCCATGCCGTTATTCAGAACAATATAGTAGAAATAGGCAAAAGAGGGCTCGATATCGCGGTTGTCGAAATAGCTTTTTTGATTTGGCGGTAAAGAGGCTATTTTCATATAAGAACCATCGTAGGAGATAGAGCGATAGAGCTCCACCGTTTGCACAAAGACCGCCGGATTGTAGTTCCAGCTGATCAGATTACCCGCGTTATCCGGCTGCGGAATGGCATTGATATAAGTAATCAGACCCATATCAGCTTGTTTACTGAGAAAATAGATATTTATCGTGTCGGATGCCTGACCTAAATTACCCAAACCATCATGCGGAACGGCATAATAGCTGTAGGTGAGTCCGCTTATCACATCTTTATCCTCCAGTATGGCCACCACATCCTCGTTTTCAGTGGTGTAGTGAGTCTCCGGCACAATTTCAATAAAGTTATTTTGCAGATAACTGCTGCGAAACAGTTTTAAACCGGTGACATCTTTCAGCCTGGATACATCATAGCTGATCCCCACAGATGAAGGGTTGAGTTTGTAGCGCAGCGGTGTTGCTTTAGCCTGCATCACCGGCGCAGGCCAGTTTACCGTCACCTCCTTCTCCATGCTCTTCACGCCTGTGGGTGAGAGGCGGGAAATTCTGTATTTATAGCTGCCTCTCTTATTAACTTCGCTGTCGAACCAGCCCACACCGGCAACATATTGAAACCGCGGATCATCACTATAGGCGTAGATGGAGTCGAGTGTTGCCATTGTACCCCGGAGATTACTCCAGGCAAATTCAATGACGGAACTGTTTATTTCTGTAACTGCAGCCACTTCTTCCGGTAACGTCCGGATGCGGGCATTGCACTCCTCCAGGCCGGCCGGAGCTTTCAATTCAGCAACTGAGATCCATTCGCCGGCAGGGGTTTGTTTCTCTATCAGGTAAGAAAATTTCTTAGGAAGTTCTTCACCGCAAAAGAGATAGATCCCACCCGGATAGGCTTTGCCCTCCTGCCGGGCATGAAGCGGAGTTGTCACCGAACCCATCCATAGCAGTAAGAAAATTAATGCACTCAGACCCGGTTTGTATGTTTTATAGCTTTTCATTGTTCTCTTATTTTTGATTTCTAACTATCAG
>CAYPPC010000289.1:2852-3509 GCA_964412435.1 uncultured Paludibacter sp. | reverse complement strand
CTACGGATTTGAAGTATATATAAAGGGAGAAGCGTAAATGATGATCTTGGTTATGAAAGCATAATGATCGAGGTTGACGGGAATTGCAGCTTTGAAAATGTTCCTAAAATGTATGCCGCCGGCGCTGAAATATTTGTCGTGGGAAGCTCAAGCGTTTTTTTCTTGGAAAACGGAATTGTCGAAAATACAAAACGGTTGTATTCATCCTTCTGCTTTATATGAAAAAGGGTAAATACAAAATCGGTATGGGAGGATACTTTTGTGAAAATTAATAAAATATATGCTAGTTCCGTTGCAGTACTTGACAGCAATGTTAATACAGGAGGTGGTACCGATGTGACAGATGTATTGCAAGCTGTACTGGATAAAGCAAAAGATGATGGTGGGATTCATCTTATTATGGACGGCGCTGCTCTTGTAAAAGGATTAAAAGTTTATTCTAATACTACTATTGAGTGTTTATCCCGAGATTGCGGATTTTATCAAGCAGATAATTCTAACTGTGCGATAATTACAAATTACAGCTGGGATAAAAAATCAATATCAACTAAAAATATAACTTTGGCCGGTGGTACATATAATCAAAATTGTATGCATCAAGAGCATGATAAACCCTGGGATAACGTTTGGTTTGAAGCGGTACTGATAAACAGCCAA
>CAYPPC010000289.1:0-2842 GCA_964412435.1 uncultured Paludibacter sp. | reverse complement strand
AATGTTAAATTAACTTTTGCGATTGAGTTTTATGGTATCGAGCATTTACTAATACATGATTTAACTGTTTGTGATTTTAGAACATTTGCCGTTGTTATCGGTTCTTTTAAAAATGTCATTATAGAAAATGTGTGGTTTGATTTACCTAATCGTATGCAAGACCAAAATCAAGATGGATTTCATTTTTTGGGTCCGGGTCAATTTTTAACAATTCGTAATGTCGGCGGGTGTGTCGGTGATGATTTTATGAATATCGGTCCTGACGAATGTGATAAGAAATCATCCATAACTGATGTTTTGGTGGACGGTGTATTCTTAAATGATGCGGATCAAGCTATCCGTTTGCTATCTCGTGATAAAGGGCGTCTTGATCGAATAACGATACGCAATGTAAGCGGTACTTACAGAAGTTTTGGCTTTTATATTAATGCATGGTTTGAAGATAGTACATATGGAAATTTTGGGAACATATTGATTGAGAATATTGACTTGTGCCAAACAAAGCCGAATTATACATATCGTCCGCCAATGTTATTTAGTATTGGTGGGAATATTGAATGTATTACCTTTAAAAATATTCGTCATCATAATCCATATGATAATCGTACCATTTTTGAGCTTGGACTGCCGTTTTATCAAACATCTCCTGCTACAATCGATAACTATGAGTATCAAATGGGTGGGAGACCCAAACTTCAAACAATTATAATTGATGGGTTAACAGTTATTGAAAATGGTGAAAAGCAAATGGATATTAAACTCATAGAATTATTTGATAATATAGAAAATTTAATTATAAAAAATATAGTTGTGTTGAAAAATGATAATGAAAAGCCTTCGGGATATTTACTTAATTTACATAAGAAAGGAAGTGCTTCAAAAGTTATTATGTCTGATGTTTATACTGTAGGGCTTAAAGGTTTAATTAATAGTGATGAAAAAATTATAAAGTTGATTTCATATAATGTTACAGATAATAATTCGATTTTAAAAGAATTTTGAATAAGCAGTGTTTCTCTAAAAACACGACAAATGTATGAATGGAAAAGAAAAACAAATGTAATATAATGATTCTACTGCAACAACACTCCACAACGCAGTATACATTTCACTATAAAAAGCTTCAATAAATCCGTATAAATGCTGGTATTTTAAGTGTGGTTTCGTGATATAATTGTATACATAAAAGGCACCACAAATTATCAGCAAGTGAGGGTATGCAGAATGTTTAAAGAGAACACAGTGCATTTTCAGGAGTCGTTTTTCAATAGTTCGAATTTGATGGAACCCGGTATAAAAAGCAAGCTTGAAAAATCTTGGGCACCCATATTTTACGAGCATATTTTCTGTCAGATTGACGAGAAACCTTTCGCTGTGCTATACGGTGAAACGGGCAACCCGAATTTCCCCGTTAATATACTGCTTTTACTTGAATACATAAAGCACATGAAGAATTGACCTGACCTGGGACTTTTAGTTGATTAATATTTTGACTACCTTGTAAACTATGCTATTGGTAACAGAACCCTTGGCGAAAGAAATTTAGCCGAGCGCACTTTATACTATTTTCGTGAGAGAGTATATCGTTACCTTCTAGAAAACCCAGATAAAGAGGATTTACTTTTCGGCAAATTTATTAAACTAACCAAAAATTTGCCGAAAAATCCAGGGTAGCCTTTGACGAACAACGCATGAATACTACAATGTTCATGTCGAATATAAAGAAGGCTGGTCGCCTTGCCCTTGCATTCGATGTATTGTTAAATACGGTAAATACAATCCCTGAAAACAAATTGACCGAGGGACTATCCCAAGTTTTGAAGCCAAGCTTTAAGACCGATGTGCTGTACCGTACTAAATCTCAAGATGGCGATAGCAAGCTTGAAACCCTGTTGAATCTTTGCTGTGATGAGGAATTGATAATAGACCTGTCCCGAAATCATAAAAATCCCATATCCCAGTTATGTAGCGCACAAATTATCGTTACTCGTAAACCGTGTCTTTTGCGTTTATTTCGGTATCTGTCACACATAATTTTGAATCGCTTGATTCTGCGATTGATGTTTTCAATAACGATTCGTTTCCTCGAAAGCTCACGGTTAAAGTGCTTTTCTTCCTCCGTCAACGGTTTGTTTTTGCTCTTTTTATAAGGGGTTTGACTGTTCGCGTGAAACTCAATTATCCCTTGATAACCGCTATCCGCCAAAAGTTGAATCAACTCGTCAATCCCGATAAATTTGTCCTTGAAAAGCGCAAAATCATGTGTTTTCCCCATTGCTTGAGCTATGCAAATGATTTCCAAAGTTTCGCCGTTTATGATGAGTTGCGTTTTGATTGTATGTCTCTTTTTCTTGCCTGAATACCAATTTTTTTGCCCTTTTTTGGACGTTCGATTTCTTGCTCGGTAACATCGACAACCGCTATTTTGATTTTAGAAGGGTTTTCTCGCAATTTGCGGGCGGATTTAAGATTGCAGGCGCCAGATTCGATCAATGTGTTTTCTACCCACAAAACGGCGTTTTCGATAGTTGTTTTGCCAACACCGTAGTCAAATGCTATATGACGATATGTGCGGTATTCACGCCAATACATCAAGGTTATCACAAGGCAATCAAGCACGGACAACTTGCTGGTTCGTCCGACATTTGTGGGATTATTGAAAGTTTTATTGCGGTATAAAATCTTCAATATCCTATCAAAAGCGAATTTTTCTATCCCGAAAATTTCCTTGTATTTTTTAGACGGCATATTTCTTATGCGTTCTTCGTTGTTTATCACATATATCACCTGGCAACTATTTTATCATAATTCCCTTCACTTGGGCGGATGTAACACATTTTTA
>CAYPPC010000288.1:2060-3513 GCA_964412435.1 uncultured Paludibacter sp. | reverse complement strand
GCTAATTGAATTTATTAATCAAAAACGGTCAACGTTTTTCAGGCATAAACATATAGAATTATACAAAGCCCCAATTAACAAATCATTCTCATTAGTCACCGACCAACTTGAGATATCTGTACTGGATTCATTGGTTTTTACTCCATTTACATAGAGGTACATCCTACCAGCAGTCCTATCCACTACCAAAGCGGTATGCACCCAATTATTAACAGCACCCTGAAATGTCGTATAAGCAGTAAATGAGTTATTATGCTTGTTATCTTGATTCGGTGTATTCACGCCGATAAACTGGCCGGAACTATTACCACCATGCAACTCCCAACCTCCATGATCGTGCCAAACTATACCTGTATAATAATTCCTTTTCGAGATCAACCTTTGATTGGATTCAGCTTCTAACTTGGCAAAATTAACCCACATGGTAACCGTAAAACTTTCGTCGGTACCGATATTAAAATCACTGTGGTGTGAGATTTTCATATAGGAGGACCCGTTAAACTCTAAGTAACTACCGGATTGGGGAAATGTAAAAAAAGAGATAAAAAGAAATGTGAGTAATAGAATGGGTTTACTCAGTAAAGTTGTTGTTTTCATTTGTGATAAAATAATTGCACAAGAAAGCTATACCAGCTTAAATCAGTAAGCTGCTATCGCCTTAAAGTGTCTGTGAATGTGATTGGGTTATCTAACTATTTCTAAAAAATCGCACAAAGATACATTTTTTTATCTCATAAAAGAAATTTCACAACATAAAACATCAAAACAATGGTCTATATCTATATTTTACCCCTTTTTTATACAAACCAGGCTCTTTAGATAAATAAAAACAACCTCCTCCAACAAATTCTTAATTTGCATCCGATACGCCAAAGCTCGTTTTTTTAACTACATTTGTATAAACAAACAGGTATTATGACTAAAATTGGACTACTTTCCGATACGCACGGGCTGCTTGATCCGCGCATTTTTGAGTACTTTGCCGAAGTGGATGAAATATGGCACGCCGGCGACTGGGGTGCTTACGAAGTAGCTAAAAAGCTAAAAGAGTTTAAGCCGGTGCGGGGTGTTTACGGCAATATCGACGGACACGATATTCGACTCACCTTTCCTCAACATCTCCGTTTCCGATGCGAGGAAGTGGATGTGTGGATTACTCATATCGGCGGTTATCCCGGACGGTATGCGCCACAGGTTCGTCCGCAGATTTATCAAAACCCACCCCGGCTATTTATCACCGGTCACTCCCACATCCTCAAAGTGCAGCACGATAAAACTCTCGATCTGCTCCATATCAATCCCGGTGCTGCCGGAACGCACGGTTTTCACAAGGTTCAAACGCTGATTCGTTTCGAAATTGATGGTGAGCGGGTTCAGAATCTGGAGGTGATTGAGTTAGCCCCCTAACCACCAAAGGGGGAATTGGGAGCGCATAGCATTGTTATTTATTCTT
>CAYPPC010000288.1:0-2050 GCA_964412435.1 uncultured Paludibacter sp. | reverse complement strand
CTATAACAATGCATATTTGCTCACACCGCACGCACCTGTTTTTACCGGTGTGTTGCTTTGAAAAAGCAAGCATTTTTCATGTTCTACCGAGCAACGACTTTATCGAAACGGATGCCGGTGTAAACAGAAGAACATCAGACACCAAAGGTGTCAACCAGGCATAACCCCACGATTTATCGTGGAGAGATAAGCGTAAGTCAAGATGCAACTCCAAAGGAGTTGACTAAGATAGCTGGTGATAGTTATTATTTGCTAACATACTACCGCATCTGGGCCTACTTACAGCAGGCAGGCTACACATTTTTCCAATCTATCCACTGAGCTTTTTCACTGGTCAGCCGAACTTGAAGTCGGCAGACCTAGGAATGCAATGCTCAAATCAGTACTCTCCAAAAGTCCCCTTTTGGGGGATTTAGGGGGCTTCCCTTATCTCACTCCATGCATCATCTTTTGCAGTGATTTTGAAAGCAGGAAAAGAATCAGCGACGCAATGGCTGATATCACCACAAACACCATAAAGAACTCGTGCAGATTGGTAATCTGAAAACCAAAGAAGTGCTTCACTTTATCTCCTTCGGGATAGAGCGAACTGAGTGCTCCTGCAAATTTATTGGCAGTAGCCATTGAAAGGTACCACACTCCCATCAGCAGCGAGGCAAAACGCACCGGAGCCAGTTTATTCACCATCGAAAGTCCGATGGGCGATAAGCAAAGTTCACCCATGGTGTGAATAAAATAGAGACTGGTCAACCAAAGAATGCTCACTTTCACACCCGGCTCAACACCTCTGACACCTAAGGCAATCACCAGATATCCTACAGAAAGCAGGAAAAGACCGATGGCCTGTTTGGTGGGAGATGCGGGCTCCATGTTTTTCTCACCCAGTTTTACCCAAAGCTTGGCAAAAATAGGCGCCAACAGCACCACAAACACCGCGTTGAACGACTGGAACCAGCTGGTAGGAATAATTTTACCCATCACATTCCGGTTAGTCTGCTCTTCAGCAAAATAAGTCAGAGAAATACCTGCCTGTTCAAAGGCCGACCAGAAGAAAATAACAAAAAAAGCGATGATATAGATCACACCAATACGCTGACGCTCAATTTTTGTAAGCGATTTATCAAAAATCACAAATGCAGGAACAATCAGCGATGCGGCATAAATAAAGGAGCCAAAAAAGTCACCATTAAACAGGTAATAGAACAGCACAAAAAGTCCGGTACCACCGGCAATCCAGAGTGCCAGCTCTTTGAAAGTATAGTTCACCTTGGGTGCATCATCTGCGGCCGGTTTTTTCTTATCCGCCGGCTCAACACCCAATGCATTTCCATCCGGGCCCACCAGGTATTTATCTTTCCAGATCACATAAATAAGAAGACATAGCACGGAAACAATCGCCGCCACGAGGAAACCCCATTTAAAGTCGGAAGGATCACCCGTATCTCCTAAGAAACCACAAATCAGCGGTGCAGCAAAAGCACCCAGATTCACTCCCATGTAAAATATCGTGTAAGCCGAGTCCAGCCGGCGGTCGCCCTGCTCATAGAGCTGACCTACAAAGGCACTCACGTTCGGCTTGAAAAAACCATTACCAAAAATCAGTCCACCCAGTCCGGCATACATCAAAATTTTAGCCAGCTCGGTTTGCGTGTAATAAACCGCGCTAAAGAACATCAGTAACTGCCCGATAACCATCATCACCGATCCCCAGAACATGGAGCGGCGCATTCCCCAGAATTTATCTGCAACATAACCACCAATCAGCGGTGTCAGATAAACCAGACCGGTGTAGTTACCATAAACGAGAGAGGCAAACTCTTTATCGAGCATCAGAGCCTTAATCATATAAAGCACAAAAAGTGCCCGCATCCCGTAGTACCCAAAGCGCTCTGCAATGGCTACCGAGTAGATAAAGTATAATCCACCGGGATGTTTTTTAGAAATTGCTTGTGACATAAAATCTTGATTTTGTTGTATTAATGTGCAAAAATAGACAAATTATTAATACTTTAGCCTGATTCCGGAGGTTCAGTTCTTAAATTTTAAAAAT
>CAYPPC010000287.1:2354-3529 GCA_964412435.1 uncultured Paludibacter sp. | reverse complement strand
CCGGCAGGCAGGATAACCGCAGCAGCTACCACCGGTCCGCCCAGGCAGCCGCGGCCGGCTTCATCGCAGCCGCACTCGCTGGGGGCACCTGAGAAATTTTTCGAAAGAGAGGGAAGACCGGGCATAGCTAATCAGTTGGGCAGTGAAATTTTATATTTGAATTGTTTGTTCCGGTTCGGGAAACTTATTCTTATTCTCTTCATAAGTTTTCTTTGCCTCTTTCCAGAGAGAAGGGGCGAGCTTCATCACCGGATAGTAAGCGATGGAGTCCTCTTTTTTTTGTGGGTCAGCAAAACTGAACTTGCTGTCGAGTGCATCAAAAACATTCATAAGCACACTTACCACTATGGCGTATTTTAGCGCTCCGAAAACTCCGCCGGCCAGGGAGTTGAGCCAGCCCAGGCTGATGCTTCGAAGTACTTTATCAGTAATCCTGGAGATGAAGAAGGCGCCGGTGACCGTGAGAATGAAAATGAGTGTATAACTGACTGTAGTAGCCATTTTTTCGGACAGATCGAACCACTCTGCCACCACCGGTGCAAAGCTTGTGTTGAGCATTTCGGCCAAAAACAGCGCCAGCACAATGGCCAGCAGCGAGACCACCTCCTTGACAAATCCTTTGAACAGGCCAAAAATGAGTCCCAGTGCCACCGGAATAAAAATAAAAAGGTCGAAAGTGTTCATAGCAAGCTGTTTAGTTTAAGATGTCATTAAACTCAATCTCTTCTGATGCAAGCAGGAAGAGTTTGTTTTTAATGGATTTTGTTTTTTCCTTGAGGCCGGTGTAATAGTTGTGGAAATCATCATCCGGCTCTTTGAGTCCGATCATCACCATGGAGCTGTCATCCGACTCTGCTTCCATAATATCCCAGAAGTTTCGTCCATCAGCAACAATCACATGGTGACTGAAATCCACCCGGATCTGATTCAGAATCATTTGCAGATTTTCGCGTGCCGGTTCAACGGCTGCCTCTGAATCGACCACCATTTTCACGCGGATATTGATATTCCTCCAGCGCGGACTGGTCTTAATCATATGGGCCACAATCATCATCAGGGCGCCGTTACCTTTCAGCCCGCCCCACCAGAGATCTACCTCTTTGTTGCCGTCATAATTTAGTTTGAAATCATTTTGCAAAATAATTACGTTGCGGTTCGACTTGAAAAAGTGATTG
>CAYPPC010000287.1:0-2344 GCA_964412435.1 uncultured Paludibacter sp. | reverse complement strand
ATCATCCGGCAATATTCTACCTGAGTTTTGCTCTCATCAGAGTCACCCAGCAGGATGGTGTTCGGTACAACTGCTCCCATGCCGTAAGAATCTACCAGTTGTCTGGCGCCCGAGAAATAGTCTGTAGCGCGCAGTCCGCGTACGAGGGTTTTAATGTTTTTATCTTTGAGGTAGTTGGAGATGCTCTCTTCTTGTTCTGAAACCCGTTCCAGGCTCACCTCATCCTTATTGAAAATGGTAGCAACGGTAATCAGGCCTTTTTCCTGTACCAGTCCGTAGGCAAAATCGATCAGGTGCCATCTTTTGGTGGGCATTCCGGCAAAAATCAGGATATTGGGACGCCAGCTTTTGGCTACACCCTGTTTGTTGTCGAGCTTCAGCAGGGCGAAGCGAATGATCTCCTGATAAATACCCCCTGTTACATCACCAAAAGCCACTTTCATTTGCCGGCGGCGCAGCAGTGTGTAGATGCCGATAATAAAAATGATAGCTACAAAAGTAGCAATCGGATTGATGAGAAACATCACCGCAAAACAGCCCATCGTTCCCAGAAGCGGAAAGAGCCAGTGCACTTTGAATTTCGGCCTGAAGGAGGGTGTTTTTAGCATAATTTCTATGGCGGCTGTCATATTGAGAGTGCCGTAGGTAGTCAGGAAAAACATGGTGAGAATGGGTGCAATCAGATTAAGATCACCCACCACAACCATGGTGAGAGCTATCAGCGCTGAAACTACTGTTGCGGCACGCGGAATTTGCTCTTTCCCGGAGCTTTTCCCGAGGAATGAGAGCTTGGACGGGAGCACATTATCCGCCACCAGGGCTTGCAGTACCCGGGGGGCACCCAGCAGACTGCCCACAGCACTTGAAAGCGTGGCACCCCAGACTCCGAGGAGTATGGCGCCGCCCCAAAACGCAATCTTCTGCATAATCATATTGTCTGCAATCAACGTGGCTGAACTTGCACGTGCGGCCAGGAAGATAGGGGTCGTCATGTAAATCAGATAAGAAACTCCCACAGCGGCAAAAGTTCCCCGCGGAATTGAGCGGGAGGGATCTTTTAGGTCGCCCGACATATTGATTCCGGTCATGATTCCGGTCACTGCCGGAAAGAATACGGCAAAAACAGCCCAGAATCCAACTTGCTGTGAACCGGCCGGTCTCAGGAATTCAATTTGGGTCTCCTCCACAGGAGATCCGAAATAAAAGGAGAGCAGAGAAAATGCAATGACAGCGAGAATTACAAACTGTGCCCGTATGGCTGCTTTTGTTGAGAAAAGTGAGAGCAAAGTGAGCAGTGTCAAAGTGATCACACCGGTCAGCCGCATATTGATCCATGGGAATAGCGAAGCCATACTCTCCGAGAAGCCGATGATATAGAGTGCCACAGAGAAAGCCTGTGCCAGATAGAGGGGGATGCTTACCGCTCCGCCAATTTCAGGACCGAGTGAACGGCTGATCATGTAATAGGCCCCTCCCGGACCCACCGGTGCATTGGTCGATACCGATGCAATGGAGAGTGAAGTCAGGAAGGTGATGGAAGTAGAGAGTGTGACTATAATCAAAGTGCCGATTAAGCCCACATTACCAACTACCCAGCCAAACCGGAGGTACATGATAACTCCGAGAATGGTGAGAATGGAAGGGGTAAAGACTCCTTCGAAGGTTGATAACTTCCTGCTACTATTTTTTAGTTCGTTACTGATAGCAATTACTGGTTTTGAGTACTCCTTTCACTCTGAGTGTTAAGTGATATTTGCTGTTTCAGGGGACAAATATACAAAACATAGCTCATAAAAATGAGAGTAAGACTCTGTTACTTTTTTAACGGATATCAGGTGTAATAGCTCTGAGTGCTCAATTATTCAATCTGATTTCTGCGGTTATCTTGTCTCGTTTGAGTTTTTGGCAGCGGATTGGCATTCATCTCGTCGAATGTGAGGCGGTTGCGCAACACATCGATAGCCATGTAAATGGCTGAAAGCAGCGAATGCTCCGAAGCTTCATTTTTTCCGGCCAGGTCAAAAGCAGTGCCGTGGTCGGGTGAGGTGCGCACCACCGGCAGTCCGGCAGTGAAATTCACCCCTGAACCCATAGCCAGAGTTTTGAAAGGTGCCAGTCCCTGGTCGTGATACATAGCAAGAACGGCATCAAAAGATTTGAAATTACCGGAGCCGAAAAATCCGTCGGCCGGGTAGGGACCGAAGCAAAGGATGTTACTTTTGTTGGCTTTTTCGATGGCCGGAGTGATAATGCGTTGCTCCTCATTGCCGATCAGGCCGTTGTCACCGGCATGCGGATTGAGTCCCAGTACAGCAATTCGCGGACGCACAATCATGAAATCACG
>CAYPPC010000286.1:0-3534 GCA_964412435.1 uncultured Paludibacter sp. | reverse complement strand
TTACAAAGGATGTTCTGCCTTCGGAAAGCTTATCCATAGCTTCCTGCACCAATTTTTCGGTTCGTGTGTCAACTGAACTTGTAGCTTCATCAAGTATCAGAAGCGGTGAATTTTGAATTATGGCACGAGCAATTGTAATCAGCTGTTTTTGACCGGCTGACAGGCTTGCCTTATCGTTTAACAGGGTGTCGTAACCTTGAGGCAGGGTCCTGATAAAATGGTGTATGCCTACAGACTTGCAGGCATCAATAACTTCCTTGTCCGTAATACCTTCCTTGCTGTATATTATATTTTCCTTTATGGTCCCTTCAAAAAGCCAGGTATCCTGCAAAACCATACAAAACTGGTCATGCACATTTTCTCTTGTTACCTGACTTATGGGTATGCCGTCTATGCAAATTTCTCCGCCGTCTATTTCATAAAAACGCATGAGCAAATTTACTATAGTTGTCTTACCGGCACCTGTCGGTCCTACGATTGCAATTTTTTGACCGACTTTTGCCTTTGCGGAAAAATTGTTTATTATAGGTTTATCTTTTTCATAGCCAAAGCGAACATTTTTAAATTCTACCTGTCCTAGAATATTTTCTAATTTTTGAGTTTTTTCGCTTTCATCCGCAAGCTCTTCTTCATCGAAAAATTCAAATACTCTTTCGCTTGCGGCTGCTGTTCTTTGCAGCTGCTGCATTGATTGAGACAACTGGGATAAGGGTTGGGTAAAAAGGCGAATATAGACCATAAAGGCAACAATCACGCCAAATGTTATAGTTCCCTTCATGGCCAAGGCAGCACCAACCACACATACAGCCACATAGCCGAAGTTACCGATAAAATTCATAATGGGCATCATGAGCCCCGACATAAATTGTGATTTCCAACCGCTGTCATAAAGCGAGTCATTTATTCCGTCAAAGGTTTTATTGGCATTTATGCCGCCGTTATAGGCTTTTACAACATTGTGTCCTGAGTAAATTTCCTCTATGTGGCCGTTGATATCACCCAGCCCCTTCTGTTGTATTTTAAAATATCCTTGAGATTTTGACATAATAAATATCATGAGGGCAAATCCGATCAGGGTTGAGCCTGCAGCCACAAGAGTAAGCGTAAAGCTGTTGTAAGACATCATAACCAAGGAGCCTATAAACATGGTAATCGATCTTACCAGATTATCAAGGCTCTGATTTAAGGTTTGACCTATTGCATCCACATCATTGGTTACACGGCTTATTACATCTCCGTAGCTTACTTTATCGAAATATTTCAGGGGAAGATTATTTATCTTTTTTGAAATATCGGTACGCATCTTTTTTGATATTTTAGCAGTTACAGTGGCCATAATAAAATTTTCAGAAAAGCTGAAGATACCTGAAAGACCGTAAAAGCAAACCAAGAGCATGCCAATTTTATATATTGCATTTAGATCCATTGAGCTTGCTGCCGGAATTCCGTTTATCATTGAAGGAAGTCCCTTTGCTATTTCATTGGTCATATTTTTCAGCATGGTGGGCCCCACAATTTGAAGGGCTGTTCCCAGGGCAGCTATTACAAGGGCTGTCAATATGACAGGGGTGTAACTTTTGCAGTATTTTATAAGTTTACCCCAGGTTCCTTTGAAATCTTTTGCTTTTTCACCGCCGCCCATGCCCCTCATAGGTCCGGGACCTCTGTATATTTTTGAATTGTTGTCGCTCATGATGCCAATTCCTCCTCGCTTAATTGTGACATTGCAATTTCCCTGTATACTGAACAATCCCGCAGCAATTCCTTATGTTTTCCCATTCCTGCAATTTTGCCTTCTTCAAGTACAATTATTTGGTCTGCATCCATAATGGTGCCTATTCGCTGTGCTACAATCAGACTGGTTATGCCGGAGTTTTCTTTTTTCAGCACACTTCGCAGCATTCGGTCTGTTTTATAGTCAAGAGCCGAAAAAGAATCATCGAAAATATAAATTTCCGGTTTTCGGCATACGGCACGGGCAATAGCCAGTCTTTGCTTCTGTCCGCCGGATATATTGGCACCGCCTTGTGCAATGGAAGCATCGTATTTACCTTCCATGTTTTCGACAAAATCAGCTGCCTGTGCAATTTGTACAGCTTTTTCTATCTCATCCATATGGAATTCTTCCTTGCTGCCATTATGGCCGTATGCCACATTGGATTTAACCGTGCCCTTAAATAAAACGGCTTTTTGCGGAACATATCCAATCTTATTAAAAAGAGCATCGATTTTATAATCCTTTACGTTTATGCCATCAATCAATACTTCTCCGCTTGTGGCATCAAAAAAACGAAGTATTAGGTTGATGAGGGTTGATTTTCCGCTGCCTGTGGAGCCTATAAATGCAACTGTTTCGCCTTGTTTTGCCGTAAAGCTTATATTTTCAAGAACAGGCTCCGCAGCATCGGGGTATCTGAAAGAAACCGATTTAAATTCAACATCACCGACCAGGCCGCTTATGCCTTCAGTCCTGCTGCCGTCTAAAATATTCGGCTTTGTGTCAAGAACTTCGTTGACACGTTTTGCGGAAACGCTGGCTCGGGGCAGCATTATAAACATCATAACAAGCATCATAAAGGACATGATAACCTGCATAGCATACTGTGAAAATACAACCATGTCTGAAAAAAGGACTAATTTTTCCATTGCGCCGGCAGCCTCAATCATATATGCTCCTACCCAATAAATTGCAAGGGTCAATCCGCTCATAAGCATGCTCATAACAGGCATCATTAGGGACATTGAACGATTTGTAAACATTTGTGTGCTTGTGAGTTCTTCATTTGCCCCTTCAAATTTGTTTTCCTGATAATCTTCTGCATTATAGGCACGAACAACGCGCAGGCCTGCAAGATTTTCCCTTGTTACACGGGTTATGTTATCCGTTAGTGTCTGCATTTTCTTAAATTTAGGCAAGGCCAATATCATCAAGGCAGTTACCATAGATATCATAATCAAGACAGCTATCCCTGTTACCACAGACCACTCAAAGCCTTTGCCGGATATTTTTGTTATTGCCCATAGGGCAGTGATTGGAGCCTTGATAACCAATTGCAGCCCCATGACAATGAGCATTTGAATTTGTGTTATGTCATTTGTTGATCGCGTAATCAAACTTGAAGTAGAAAAGCGATTAATTTCTTCCATTGAAAAGGATTGAATCTTATTAAACAAAAGGCTGCGGAGCCTTTGTGAAAACCGTGCGGCAATTTTCGCCGCAAAATATCCCACGCTGATTGCAGCCGCAAGGCTTCCTAAAGCACACAGAAGCATATAGCCTCCGTTTAGCCATATATCACTCATTTGACTGCCTTGGGTTTGCGTCAGCTTGGTTATGGCAGACATATAATCCGGGAGCTTCAGATCAAGCCAAACCTGTATAATGATGAAAACTAAGCTGAAAGCTGCCATCAGCCATTCCTTGGGCTTAAGATATTTAAAAATTTTTAGCATATAAATTTTGTCCTCCGTTATTTGTATAGGGTTTAATACAATCTGTATTCATTGCTAACCGTATTAGCAATTTGGTAATTT
>CAYPPC010000285.1:2980-3552 GCA_964412435.1 uncultured Paludibacter sp. | reverse complement strand
TTATACATGCCTGCTTACTGTTACAAAACTGATGGCACCCATTGCGCCCTTCTATGCAGAGCAGCTTTATCTCGACCTCACTACTTCGGTTGAAAACGGCGAAAAAGCAGAAAGCGTTCACCTGACCGATTTCCCGGTGCACGACGACGCTCTGATTGACACTTACCTGGAGGAGTGTATGACGCTGGCACAGCAAACCTCATCGATGATTTTGGCGCTGCGCCGAAAAGCAGAGAAAAAGGTGCGTCAACCGCTGCAAAAGGCAGTTGTGCCTGCAGCCGATGAGAAAACCTTTGAGCAGATTAACTATATTGCCGGGCTGATCAAGTCTGAAGTAAACATCAAGGAGCTGGAGGTAATTCCGGCCGATGCCGATATGGAAGGTCTGGTGAAAAAGATTAAACCAAACTTCAAAACACTGGGTAAGAAATATGGTAAGCAGATGAAAGAGATTGCTGCAACCATGCCCGGTATGAGCAAAGAGCAGATTGCAGAAATCGAGCGGAAAGGCGAATATACGCTGGCACTACCCTCGGGTGATGTGTTGCTGACAGCGGAAGATGTGGAGATCT
>CAYPPC010000285.1:0-2970 GCA_964412435.1 uncultured Paludibacter sp. | reverse complement strand
TACCGAAGATATGCCGGGCTGGTTGGTGGCCAATGAGGGCAGCCTCACTGTGGCGCTCGATATTGAACTTAGTGATGAGCTCTTGCGCGAAGGTATCGCCCGCGAGCTGGTCAACCGCATTCAAAATATTAGAAAATCAAGCGGTTTTGAGATTACCGACAAGGTGGAGGTAGAAATTGAAAAGCGCGATGAAATAAACGATGCAGTGGAGGAATATTCTGATTATATCGCCTCGCAGGTGCTGGCCCGCTCAATCGTTCTGACCGAAAAAGTGAGCGATGCGACAGAACTTGATTTTGATGGATACGCAGTTCGTGTAAGCGTCAGAAAATAGCCTGAATCTGCCTGAAAATGTTGTTATATTAAAAAAAAATGATTATTTTCGCACATTAAAAATTTTCTTTGATTGTTGAACCTGAAAAACATGGAGAGCTATGGAAAAGAAAGAAAAAACAAGATACAGCGATGCGGAGCTTGAGGAGTTTCGTGAAATCATATTGAAGAAGCTGGAGAAAGCTCAGAATGACTACGATCAGTTGCGTCGCGGTCTCGATAATTCTGAAGGTAATGATGTAAAAGATACTTCACCCACATTTAAAGTGATGGAGGAGGGAGCTGCTACGCTCAATAAAGAGGAGTCGGGCCGTTTGGCTCAGCGCCAGATGAAGTTTATTCAGCATCTGCAGGCTGCTCTTGTGCGTATCGAAAATAAGACCTACGGTGTTTGCCGCGAAACCGGCAAGCTGATACCGAAAGAGCGTCTTCGTGCGGTACCTCACGCCACGCTCAGCATCGAAGCCAAAGAGAAGCAAGGTTAACACCTGACTTTCCGAAGCGCTTCCCTGCTCGCAAAGCAGTATTTTGAAATGAGATAAAATTCGGCAGACGAACAAGATGTGCGCTTGCCGAATTTTTTTAAGGGCTCACGGCCCGAAATTATAACACAGGATAGTTTTAACAATATCACCATCCCGGCTTTTCCGGGGAATGAATATGTCCACAAGAAAAAAATCACTGCTGCTGATATTTCTGCTGCTGTTTATCGACCAGGCATCGAAGTTTTATATCAAACTAAACTTTCCGCTCTCTTACAGCGACTATCTGGGCGATCACAACACCATTGAAATTTTCAGCTGGTTCAAACTCTTTTTTGTTGAAAATGAGGGTGCTGCTTTCGGTATGAAAATTATCGGTAAGCTTTTTCTTACCTTGTTTCGTATTGTTGCGGTGGTTTTGCTGGCTGTCTTTATTCACCGCCTGATCAGGCGAAATGCCCGCACCGGTTTTATTATGGCGGTTTCGGTACTACTCGCAGGTGCTGCCGGAAATATTATTGACTCGGTTTTCTACGGAGTGATTTTTAGCGAGAGCACCCTGAGCCAGGCTGCTGTCCTTTTCCCCGAAGGGGGCGGTTATGCACCTTTGTTTTACGGAAAAGTGGTGGATATGCTCTACTTCCCGCTGATAAAAAACAGTGCTGGGGAGACGATTTTCTTCAGATGGATCTTTAATATCGCCGACTCCTGTGTCACCGTTTCTGTCTTTATTATATTCTTCTTTTTCCGCAACGAGCTTAATGAGAGCCTCGACTCAAAGAAAAAACCGGAAGAAATCCCTGTTGAAAATGAGAATTAGTCTCCGCCTGACCATATCAATCCTTTTGCCGCTTTTGATGCTGTTTACTGCCTGTGACCGGCGTCCGTCGGGTGTGCCCGGTTCTAAAAAGATGGGACATCTCTTAGTGGATATTTATAAGCTGGAAGGGACGTTGCAAGCCCACGGCGGCCGGTATAACTACGATGAAGACCGTGCGATTTTCTATGCCGATCTGATGGATAAGTATGGTATGACGGCTCAGGAGTTTGATTCGGCGCTTAGCTGGTACACCAAGCACCCAAAGCAGTTTGAAAGAATTTACCTGCGCGTGATGGATGATCTGGAGCAGCTTGAAACCGATGTGGCAGCTTATAAATTTCATCCCGATGACACGCTCCGACGCACTGATGTGTGGTATCACTCCAGACGCTATTTTCAGCATACTGATTCGCTGCGTGATCCTGTAAGTTTTGAGATTGAGAATACTGAACTGTTGCCCGGCGACCGCTATGAGCTGAGTTTCCTGCACCGGATTGCACCCCGTGACAGCAGCAGTAATCTGCACGCTGTGATGTATATCAACTATCTGGATGGCTCCAGAGACAGCATTATTACTTATACGCACAATGACAGTGTGTTGCGTCGTTATACCCTTCGTCTTCGTGCCCGCGAAATGAAGCCGGTATCTACGCTCAGCGGCCGGCTGCTTGCTTATGACTCAGTTGCCGGTGGCACTTTCGCCTATGTAGATAGTGTCCGTCTCTACCGGGAGTATAACCCTCAGACAATTAAAGACATTCAGGAGAAGCTGGATGCGATCAAAGCTGTTCCTATCCCCAAAGCTGAAGCTGAGCAAGAGGGTGAAGAGTAATAACTCCTTTTATTCTGATTAAATTTTGACTAAAAAAACAACACCTTTCTGTTTTCACAAAAAGGTGTTGCTGTTCTATTTATTCTCCTGCTTGGTATTAATATCCCAGAATTTTCAGCATCGATTTGTAGCTCTGCTCTTTGGCAAAGAGCTTGGTGGTGTATTCGCCATCCTCATCGCGGTCGATCAGCACCAGTTTAGGAGCAGGGATCAAACAGTGTTGAATACCGCCATAGCCACTCTGACTCCCAGTTGTTGATAGCCAGAAAAACATAACGCTGGTTGATAGCCCAGGTGTCGGGAAGCGTGGTCACAAACGAGCTGTCGATCATATTCCACAGCTCCCGGTCGTTCTGTTTCTTTTGGTTTACAATGGAATAGAGCATCGCGCCGCTTTCGCCTACTGTATATGAACCAAACTCAGTGAAGATATCCGGCTCAGGTACATCATGCTGTTCGCAAATCATCTTGATCTGATTTACAATCTCTTCGGCCATGTATTC
>CAYPPC010000284.1:0-3584 GCA_964412435.1 uncultured Paludibacter sp. | reverse complement strand
TAGAAAATAACGAGTTGGATATGACCACCCTGGAGACTATGCTCGGAAAAGAGGAAGAGAGCCAAAGTCTCTGGCAAATCATAGCACCCT
Organism: uncultured Paludibacter sp.; assembly: GCA_964412435.1. Lineage (GTDB taxonomy): Bacteria > Bacteroidota > Bacteroidia > Bacteroidales > Paludibacteraceae > UPXZ01. The sequence goes on along the minus strand of CAYPPC010000284.1, from coordinate 3,494 downwards.
ATGTGATGCGCTGGAAGTGGTTTGTGCTTTCGGTTGTCATTGCTCTGATGCTGGTGTTTGTCTATCTGAGATATGCAGACAAGGTGTATCGTGTCAACTCTACGGTTATTCTGAAAGATCAGAATGAAACACGAATCAGAGGTGGTAATGCTGTCTTCAGCGGCCTCGATATCGCAGGTACCATCAGCAACCTGGACAATGAAGTGGAGGTGATGCGCTCTAAAGCGCTGCTGCTGAACGTGGTGAATCACCTGCAACTGCACACCTCTTATCAGGTGAAAGGCAGAATTAAAACCAAAGATATATACACCCAGAGTCCGGTTATGGTATCCATGCCGCAACAGGTGCTCGATTCGCTGCAAAAGCCGATTCGGGTTACTGCGCGCCTGAAGAGTGATAAAACTGTAACTCTCACCAGAATGGATGGTGATAACGAGGTGGTGACTCACCTAAAAGAGCTGCCGGCACTCTATAACCTTCCGGAAGGAAGCATGACTATCTCGCTGCGCGATAAAGTGGAGTGGGAGTCTGATACACCTATTGAGATAGTTGTGAGACCGCCTCTCTCTGTGACAAACTTCTTCCGTTCGCGCCTGAGTGTTTCGCCTACTTCCAAAACTACTTCTGTTCTGAACTTACAGCTCACTACCACTGAGCCACGGAAAGGTGTGGATTTCCTGAATGCACTGGTAAGTGCTTATAACCAGGAAACGATTGCTGATAAGATGCGTGAGTCGCTTAACACAAAAGATTTTATCGATGAGCGGATTGCGATTATCGACGGAGAGTTGGGCGATGCCGAGCGCACTGTGGAGCAATTTAAACGCGAACACGGTCTGACAGATTTAAGTTCTGACGTACAATTGTCGATGCAAAAAGGGAGTCAGTATGAACAAAAATTGGTGGAAATCTCCACGCAGCTCAATCTGGTGGAGCACCTTTCGGGCTATATCAATGATCCGGAGAACAGAAATAAGCTGGTGCCGGGCAATGTGGGAATCAATGACCCCACGCTGACTGCAACCATCAGTGAATATAACAAAGTGGTGCTGGAGCGCGATCGCCTGCTGCGTACCACTACGGAGTCTAACCCGACTGTACAGACCATTGATGTGAAAATTGACGGTTTGCGCGATGCTCTCGGAGCTTCCATCAACAGTGCGCGTCAAGGGCTAAGCATTGCACGAAGAGATGCCCAGAATCAGGTGAACTACTACCGTGGACAGACCGGAATTGCTCCAACACACGAAAGACAATATACGGAATACTCCCGTCAGCAACAGATCAAAAACAGCCTCTTCCTGATGCTGCTTCAGAAGCGCGAAGAGAATGCCTTGTCGCTGGCCATCTCGGCCAATAGTGCCAAAGTGCTGGACAGTGCTACTGTGAGCGGTCCCATTGAGCCCAAGTCGAAATTGCTTTTGCTGGCCGGCTTAATGCTGGGTTTGCTGGTACCCATTCTGGTAATCTATCTGCGCGACCTGCTCCATTTCACCATTGAAAACAGAGCTGATATTGAGAAGGCGTCTAAAGTAACCATGCTGGGTGAAATTCCGGTGGCTCGTCAGGGCGGGCATATTGTTGTGAGTGAAAACGGTACCCGGGAAACTGATGAAGCCTTCCGCATGCTGCGGACAAACCTGCTCTTTATGCTGGGTAAAGGCAAGCAGGTGATTATGATCAGCTCGGCTGAACCCAAAGAGGGTAAAACATTTATCTCCATCAATACCGCTGCCAGTTTGTCCCTTCTGAATAAAAAGGTTGTGCTGGTGGGGCTTGACCTGCGCTTGCCTCGTATGGCTGAATATATGGATATTGAAGGTGAAACCGGCATGTCTCAATATCTCTCAGGCTATGAAGATGATATTGTGAAGCTGGCACAGCAGACATCAATCACCCCCAACCTCTGGGTGATTCCTGCCGGAGCAGTACCGCCTAATCCCTCAGAACTGATAGCAGCTGATATGTTAGATAAAGGTATTGAAGAGCTGAAGAAAGAGTTTGATTATATTGTAATTGACTCTGCACCGGTGGGCCGGGTAACCGACACGGTTGTTGCTGCACGTGTAGCAGATGCGAGCGTTTTTGTGGTTCGTGCCAACTATTCACACCGAAACAACCTGCTCTTTGCCAACGAACTGAACGAGAAAAAACTGCTGCCTAATATGGGCTTGCTGGTGAATGATGTATCAAACTTCCAGTTTGGATATGGTAGCATTGGTTATGGAAAAGTGGGCTACGGTTACGGTTATGGCTACGGTTACGGCGCCAAAGAGAAAAGAGAAAGACGTAAGTTTTTGAAAATGCTGAGAAAAAGTAAAGATTAGCATTTCAACTGAAATAGAAAAAGGAGCATTGCCCATCGGTAATGCTCCTTTTTTGTTATCTCAACTCCACCGCATTGTCGGGTGAGTCATTCACACGGATGTCATTCTCCGGGTCGAAGGGATAGAAAAATTCGTTACCTTCTAAAACAACGTTATTAACTTTTTCCAGCAAGAATGGATGCTTGTTCCAGTGAAATGCTTCAAATCCGCTTCCGGCAGTGATTTTATTGTTTCTGAAAATCAGTCCGTCAGTTGACTTGGCATAGACCAGCGGGCGGTCAAATGTTTCAAAGGTGTTGTTCTCAATCAAAATACCCGAGTGAAACAGCTTCTCTTGTCCGGAGAGATTTGGTATTTCAGGATAGATTGAGATGATAGCGTTGGTAAACTGATAGTAAGAGGTGAGTGCATTGATAAAGACATTATTCCGGATGGTTACATCTTTGCAGGCACCTGTTTCGTACCAGCCGTTGCAGTCGCCACATAGCAGAATGGCGGTGCCGTGGGTATGATCAAAGACATTGTCCTCACAAACCACCGCTTGGGGTGTGCTGAAAAGTGCTCCCCGCGCACGATTATTGCGAATAAGGTTGTTGGAAAAAACAACTTCCGGTGTCCAGCTCAGGTTTTCGACTCCAAACTTACCGGATTCGGAGATTACGACAGGCAGCTCATCCGTGAATACAATTTCAAACTCTTTGGCACCAAACTCGCTCTCCTTATCAATGGCGCGGATCGACTCAATGCCTGTGATAAAATTATCGCCTACGAGCTCCATCATCTCAGACTCTACAAACTGAACACTGTCACCCGGTTCACCCCATTTGAAGCCCCAGGCTTGCGGGTGCATATAGCGTGCCTGCAGGGTGCGGTCGTCCACACGTCGGGTGATGCGCAAGTAAGTACCGTGCACGTTAATGGCATCATCGGCCATACCTTCGTAGAGACCGTTTTTAGAAATTATCTTCCCTTTGCAGGCAGAAAAGTGAGTGGCATCCGCCTGAGTGGTGAAATAGCGCGGATCATCATCGCCCCGCAGACAAACTGAAAATCCGTCGAGAGTGATATTTTCACTCATCTGCACAAGCAGCCCCATCCCTTCCGCATAGTGTACAGTCACATTTTCCAGTTCGGTATTAAGACATTCGCTAACGAAAATTCCCGGGG
>CAYPPC010000283.1:0-3608 GCA_964412435.1 uncultured Paludibacter sp. | reverse complement strand
CGGAGATTATCGACTTCCGGGATGCAGATGGCAACGACCTGATGAAAGAGCAAATTCAACTCAATTATGACCGGATAAAGCAGGATGTTAAGCAGATTGTCATTGATGAACTGGAACGCATAAAGAATGACCCGAAGTTAAAGCATTTGGTGAAGAGTGAGGAATAGCCAAAACAATCTAATGAAGCCCACACATCAAAATGATAGTGTGGGTTTCATGTAAATCAAAAGTATCCAAATAATTACATTTATATTTTGTTAAATTGTTAACTTTGTAGTTTTAGAAGTTTTGAAGTATAAACATCGGCTCATTCTGTAATATCTGCTATTATGAAGGTATCGAAAATAAAAGTTAGCAATTATCGTTTACTCAAGTCGCTTGAACTTGATATGGAAGACGATTTATCTCTTATAATAGGAAAAAATAACTGCGGAAAAACATCTCTTTTATCCATATTAGATAAATTTATAGGTAAGAAAGCTGCTACTCCATCTTTCGCCTATGATGATTTTAATATTGAGTTTCAGAAGAAATTAGAAGAAATTTATACTACCGATAAATATCAGGAAATAATAGCCGAGTTTGAGAGTATAGAAGGTAATAAATGGAAAAATATAGGGCTATCACTAAAACTCTTTATAGAATATACGGAAAACGATTCTTTAGCCAACATTAGTAAATTAATGATGGACTTAGACCCTGATAATAGAACAGTTGTTTTATTGTTTGAATATGTATTGGATGAAGATAATTTTAAAAAAATAAAAGTCGATTTCCTCGAATATAAATCAAAGAAAGAAAAAGAAAGGGAGGAGGATGAAGGCAGTAATACACCTGATGTAGAAATAAAAAAAAGAGGTAGTCTTTTCTGTCAATTTATGAAACGTAATAGCAAAAATTACTTTAAGACATTCAAAAAATCAATAGCTTTCGATACAACGTCTAAACAGGAAAATGAAGCCGAATTCATTGATATTATTAATGAAAAAATTCCTTTATCCCCTGTAATAAATTTTAATATAATTCCCGCCAATAGAGAAATATCAAATAAAGATTCAGACAGAACATTATCTATTTTAGCATCAGAATATTACAAGAGAAGAGAAGAGTCTGAACAAGACTCTCCCGAAATAAAATCGTTCAAAGATAAATTGGAAGAAACTGACACTTTCTTAGATGGAGTATATTCAGGCATTTTTGAGAAAGTTGTAAATAAAGTTGAATTGTTTGGTGGAATTAAAAAAGGAGATTCCATAATTAGTATAATTTCAACTTTACAACATCGAGAATTACTTAAAGGTAATACTACTGTAATGTATGACCATAATGAAGAATCTTCATTACCTGAAAATTATAATGGATTAGGCTATTTGAATTTGATAAGTATCATCTTTGATATAGAACTGCTTGTAAATGACTTTAGAAGAGGAAATAATATTAATGAAGAGCCAGCGGATATAAATCTGCTTTTTATTGAAGAACCAGAAGCACATACACATCCACAGATGCAATATGTATTTATTAAGAATATCAAAAATATTCTAAAGGATGCCAGCAAAGGAAGGGATGAACAGGGAGCAAAAAAATTTAATTTGCAAACACTCATAACATCACATTCATCCCACATAACTTCGGAAAGTAAATTTGATGACATTAAATATTTTTTCAAAGTAGATAAAAAGAATGAAATAATAGCTAAGAATTTGAAAGATTTGAAAGCTATTTATGGAGATAAAGAAGCAGAATATTTTAAATTCTTGAAACAATATCTAACACTTCATCGTGCAGAGTTGTTTTTTGCTGATAAAGCTATTTTTATCGAAGGTGATACAGAAAGAATTTTGCTTCCAGCCATGATGAAGAAGATAGACCAAGAAGATAAAGATAAGGGAGATAAAACATTACCGTTATTATCTCAAAATATTTCAATAATAGAAGTTGGGGCTTATTCTCATGTATTTGAAAAGTTTTTTGACTTTATAGGCTTGAAATCACTTGTAATAACTGATATTGATTCTTCAAAAGAAGATAGGACAAAATGTAGGGTTTGTGATGCAAATGCAAAACTAACGACCAATGCCTCTCTTTCTTTTTTCCATAATGGAACGAACAAATTAGATTACTTTAAAAAATTATTATTTGATTGGAAGATTCTTAGAAAGAAAAAAGGTAGCAATTGGGTTTCTAATCGAAAAGGGAAACTCTTAGTGATATATCAAGTGGAGGAAAACTCTTATCATGCAAGAAGTTTTGAGGATGCTTTTTTTCATTTAAACAGACAACTAATAATAGATAATAAGCCCAATTTTAAGAGCTTGAAAAATATAGCCTATTTTGATGATATGACTAAAGATTCCTATGATTTAGCAAGTGAATGTGTAGGTAAAAAACCATCACTTGCAATGGAAATTTTGTTGAATAGCAAAGCTGATACAAACAATAACGAGTTTAGCAACTGGCAGATTCCAGCATATATTAAAGAAGGATTATCATGGTTGAAGAAAGATTAGAACCGGAAGTTGTTCAAATCTTTGAACACATTGGGAATGGGAAAAACTTCCTATTAAGCGGTGGAGCTGGAAGTGGAAAAACATATTCATTGGTACAGGTAATCAAAAAAGCCATCGCCGATAATCCTACTGCAAAAGTTGCTTGTATGACATACACAAATGCAGCAGTAAAGGAAATTGAAGAGCGTGTAGGGCATGATAATTTGAGTGTATCCACTATCCATGATTTTTTATGGGATAATATTAAAGCGTTTAAAAAGGAACTGAAAAAAGGATTAGTTAATCTTCTTAATGACGATACTTCCAGCATCAAAAAGCCATCTGACATAGAAGGTAGGGTTGATATATCTTTTTTTGAAAATATAGAAGATGGTATTCAATATAAAGAATACACACGAATTAAGGAAGGTATTATTTCGCATGATGAAGTGTTAGAGTTAGCCAACTATATGTTCAAGCATCATAAATTATTATGCAACATATTAAAAGACAAATTCAAATTCATTTTTATTGATGAATATCAGGATACAAATCCATTAGTAATAGAGATTTTTTTAGTACACTTAAAACAAAGTCAAAAGAATAATATCATTGGCTTTTTTGGTGATGCGATGCAGTCTATTTATGATGATGGGATTGGTGATTTGAAGCCATATATAGATTCAAAAGATATTGAAGAAGTCCTCAAAACGCAGAATCGAAGAAATCCTCAATCAGTGATAAATTTAGCAAATAAGCTAAGAACTGACCGTTTAGAGCAAGAACCATCAACTGATGAAAGTGCGCCTAATATGATTAATGGTGTTGTGAAAAATGGGAATATAAAGTTTTTATATTCCTCTGGTAAAGATTTAGACACAATAAAACAGTCTGTACATTTTACAGGATGGGATTTTAGGAATGCAAAACTAACTAAAGAACTCAATCTTACTCACAATCTTATTGCACCCAAAGCCGGATTTCCTGAACTAATGGAAATATACGATAAAGACCCAATCATTAAACTGAAGAATGATATTGTTGAGCAGATTAAGAAAAAGAGAGAAGAAGGAGTTGTTATTGAAATAGCGGATGATGTAACTTTTGATGAAGTAGTTA
>CAYPPC010000282.1:0-3618 GCA_964412435.1 uncultured Paludibacter sp. | reverse complement strand
TGCGGTTGATTGTGTTTAGTGGTTTTTTTGAGAGTTGCTTTATAGGGTTAATCAAATGCACGAACCTTCAAATACAGCCATTTACTCATTGGCTTATTCTCACATTGGCTCATTTAAGAAGTTGGGGCTATTGAGGGTACAGTTGATTGTGTTTAGTGGGTTTGAGAATGAAACTTCCCCAACAAAACACTATATTTGCACCAACGACCAGGATTAAAACTAAATAGTAAAAATGAAAACTTTGATCATAATGCGCCACGGAAAAGCACTGGCCAGAACACTTAAACAGACTGATTTAGACCGGAGTCTCGCAGATAAAGGACGTGAAAACGCCTCGGATATGGGTAAGTTTATTGCTATGCGCGAAGGAACTCCGGGACTTATTCTGGCTTCATCAGCCGCAAGAACTATGGAAACCTCCCGGCTGGTTGCAGCGGGCGTCAACTATCCGGCCGGTCAGATAGTGAGTGATTACGATCTTTACCTCACATCCGCCGAATTTATTCTGCAACGACTTAAGACCCTGGACGATCAGGTGGAATCATGCCTGGTAGTGGGCCACAATCCGGGATTAACCGACCTGGTTAATCTACTGGGCGTGCGTCTGGACAATCTGCCAACCGGCTCTGCGGTCTGCTTCCGTTTTGACACAGCATCATGGAACGAAACAGCATCGTCGAATGCTAAGTTTGAATGGGTAAAGCTGGCCCGCGACTTATAGTTGAATCTATTAGCGGGGATTATTTAGAGTGGCTCGCTTTCGAGTTGTAACTCTTTATGTTTATGCTAATTGCATAGCACACAATGGCTCGGCGGGAAGCTTATCTGTTTCCGGAATTAATTCACCCGCATCCACTTCCAGATCTCTTTCCAGCTCACCTTTTTACCATACATCAAAATACCGGTTCGATAGATCTTACCGGCCATCCAGGTGGAGGCTACAAAGGTGCCGATCAGAATCGCTGCTGAGAGAAGAATTTCCCAGCCCGGGACATCATATGAAATCCGGGCCATCATCACAACGGGTGAGGTAAAAGGAATCATGGAGCCCCAGAAGGCAAGTGACGTCTCGGGGTTTTGCGCAGCATAGATTCCTAAAAACATAGCCAGAATAATGGGCAGCATCACCGGAAGCGTAAACTGCTGGCTGTCTGTTTCATTATCCACTGCCGAGCCGATGGCCGCGAAAAGTGAAGCATAGAGCAAATACCCTCCTAAGAAATAGAACAGGAAAAGGCCGAGAATCTTCACAAAGTTAAATCCGGAAAGCATCCCGATCACATTCACAGCCATATCTGCTGCATCGCCGCTGCCTGTAACCGACTGCCCGGCTTGTATTTGAGCCATGGTATCAGCACTCAGGTCAAGATCTAAAAAGAGCATCCCCACTCCGCTTAAAAGCATAGTGAAGACAATCCATATAGTAAACTGCGTGAGTCCGACCAAGGCCACACCAATAATTTTCCCCATCATCAGTTCGAAGGGTTTCACCGATGAGATAATCACTTCAACAATCCGGTTTGTTTTCTCCTGTACCACACCGTTCATCACCTGTGCCCCATAACTCATTATAAAGATATAGATCAACATCGCCGATGCCATTCCGATAATCAGTGCCAGCTCGGCAGATGCTTTCTTCTCACTTCCCTTGTCATCCCACTTGATGGTTGCAACCGACACATTGGCACGGACACTCTTCATCTTCTCCTCAAAATCCGGAATATCCAGCGCAGCTATCTTTTTATTACGTACATATTCATTCAGGCGTGCATTGATATACTCTTTCACTTCAATATTGAGCTGCTTGTCTGAATAGAGCGTTACCGCTGCGGGATTAACAGCTGGATCTTCAGTTACATAGAGTACGGCTGTCAGCTCTTTTTTTGATTTTCTGCTGCCAGTCTGCTGCTCTTTCACATCATCGATGGTACTGTCTGAAAAGATAAAGCTGTAATTTTCATCACTTTCAAGCACCTCCCTCATGGTGTCTGATTTATCAACCACCACCACGGTTTTCATGGTGTCATCTTTCAGCGTGGCAATCCAAATGGGCAGAAACATCAGTGCCGCCATAAATATCGGAGTCACAAAGGTGAGGATGATAAATGATTTTTTCATCACCCTGGAGGTGTACTCACGCTTGATTATAATTCCTATTTTGCTCATATTATGAAAGCCCCCTATCCCCCAAAGGTGGACTGGAGCAGCATTTTATATTTTCTAAATTTTGAATTTTCTCTTTCTAAACGCTCTAAATGTTTCCACTCGCATTGAGCGCAGCCGAAATGTTCAGAGGGATTTAGGGCGTCTTTTTCCCTACTGTCCGAATAAAAATATCATTCATACTGGGCAGATGCTCTTCAAAGGAAAACACTTCAGTTTGCTGAATGATCTCCTCCAGCACCTGGCGGTTACTGACTGACTCCGGTTTTTTCAACACGGATTCCATAAATCCATTGCGGGGCGTGGCGCTCACAACTTCAGCAGTTTTAAGGTCGATACTTCCGGCGGTTTTCACGGATAAAGTTTCCGATGCAAACTGAGCACGAATTTCGCCCATATTGCCCTGAAGCACAATTTTGGAGTGATCGATCAGCGATATATTTTCACACAGCTCCTCCACCGACTCCATATTGTGAGTAGAAAAAATAATGGTAGCACCATTGTCGCGCAGCTCCAGAATTTCGCGTTTTAGCAAATCGGCATTTACCGGGTCGAAGCCGCTGAAAGGCTCATCAAAAATCAGAAGTTCCGGCTTATGCAAAATAGTTGTTATAAACTGCACCTTTTGCGCCATCCCCTTGGAGAGCTCTTCAATTTTTTTATTCCACCACCCCTCTATTCCAAACTTTTCGAACCAAAACTTCAGCTCCTGCATAGCATCGGCTTTGCTCATCCCTTTGAGTCGGGCCAGATAGAGTGCCTGCTCGCCCACTTTCATCTTTTTATAAAGTCCCCGCTCTTCCGGCAGATAACCTATATTCTGAACATCTTCAGCACTCAGTTTTTTACCATTGAATAAAATCTCACCACTGTCCGGTGCCGTAATGCGGTTAATGATACGAATCAATGTGGTTTTTCCGGCTCCGTTGGGCCCCAGCAGTCCATAGACCGAACCGCGTGGAATATCCATGGAAACGCCATCCAGAGCAAGGTGTCCGGAGTACTGTTTTACCACATCCCGTATTTCGATAAAGTTTGACATCTGTTATATGTTTAGTAAGAGACGCTTAAAATGTATTTTTATTGTATGCAAAACAGAAATTATTTCTCTTTTCTTATTGTTTTTTTACTCCGGAATCCAATGGTTACATTTTGAAATGCACACTGATACCCAGAAAGTTATTTTGTGGATTAATGATAAACGACCCAAGCATCAGCACAAAGTCGTACCACACATGAGCTGCCACTGCCGGTCCGATATTGTATCCTCTTTTTTGGACATCATAACCGAGCAAATATCCTGCCAGACTAGCCTCCGCAACCTGCAAAAGCGCCATACCGTAATCAGGCTTATCTGTCATAAAAACATTGGTTAAATGCATCGCTCCAAAAGCCAGGCTCGAAAACAGCAATCCTTTTTTCTGCCCGTAATGATAGTCGAGCAACGGCATCACC
>CAYPPC010000281.1:0-3650 GCA_964412435.1 uncultured Paludibacter sp. | reverse complement strand
GGATGCACAAAATCGGGAGCAATTTCTGCCAGGGGATTAAGTACAAACTCACGCTTGTGAAGCAAGGGGTGCGGCACCTGCAGCGAAGGAGAATGAATCACCCGCATATCGTAGAATAGAATATCGATATCGATGATGCGATCACTGTAGCCACTGCCAACTTCGCTCATTTCACGGCCCATTTCACGCTCGATCCTTTGCAGATAAGCCAGCAGACTCTCCGGAGCCAGATCGGTTGACACCAACAAGGCAGCATTCAGAAAGTCATTTTCTGACTCATAGCCCCAGGCGGATGAGGGGTAGAATGACGAAACGCTCCAGATATCACCCACATTGATTGCGATCAACTGAATAGCCTGCTTCAGATTATCGGGCTTATTGCCCAGGTTGGTTCCCAGACCTAAGTATACAAGTGCCATGCTATATTTATTTTAGAAAAAACAAACGACTCTGTAAAGGTACAAAGTCGTTTAGTTAAAAAATCTTTCAATTTCTATTATTTCTGACGCAGCACCCAGGCATCCGGGAAGCGGCTGCTCAACTGGCTGATGCGGTTGCGCGCCTGCGAATAGTCATCGTAGGAAGAGACAATCACACGATACATCCCCTGCTCGTTAATAACCATCAGCGCGTCGTTGCCTTCGCCGATCAGTGTTGACTGCAAACGCTTGGCATTGTCGCGAACGCCAAAGCTGCCTACCACTACGTGATACTTTCTGTTAAAAGTGGATGTAATCTCCTCTCCTTCAGCAAGGTGAAAACTTTCACCCCGGGTTACTTCAGGCTTCTCAATCACCTCCTCTTTTTGCACCACCGGTGCAGGCTCGGTTCTGTTATCAACAGCTTCGATATCAGCACCTGTAATATTCACCACTTTCTGTTTCGATTTGCAGGATGTTGTCAGACCCGCTACGAGTACCAACATCATTAAAAGACCAAATATACGCTTCATAAAGTCTATAGTATTATTTATTTTTTCAATTACCATGCAAAGATGCAAATAAAATAGCTTACAGCCAACATTATCCTCTATATTTTCCAGTTTTTTAATATATGCAGATTGAACAAAAGGGGGCTGTTTTGCGTTTAATATCATGTATAGCAATTAAAATAATTATTAACATATTAAATAACTTAATTCATTATGAAATTTACACTTCCTGAGCTTCCTTATGCTTACGATGCACTGGAGCCGCACTTTGACAAAGAGACTATGAACATTCACCACACCAAGCACCACCAGGCTTATATTAATAACCTGAATGCTGCGCTGGAGGGACACGCCGATCTGCAGGGCAAATCACTCAATGAGCTGATTGCTGATTTAGACGCTGTACCCGAAGCCATCCGCACAGCTGTGCGCAACAATGGTGGTGGACATGCTAACCACAGTTTCTTCTGGACTACACTTTCTGCCAATGGTGGTGGCGAGCCTGCAGGCGAACTGGCTGATAAGATCAACGCTAAGTTTGGAAGTTTTGCCGCTTTCAAAGAGTTATTTGAAAAAGCTGCTGCTACCCGCTTTGGTTCGGGATGGGCATGGCTCGCAGTCGACAAAAACGGTGAGCTCGAAGTTTACAGCACGGCCAATCAGGACTCTCCGGTGATGGAGGGCAAAAAGCCGCTTTTAGGCCTTGACGTTTGGGAGCATGCATACTACCTGAAGTATCAAAACCGTCGTCCTGAGTACATCTCCGCATTCTGGAATGTAGTAAACTGGGAGGTGGTAGCTGCCGGACTCTAATCCGAACAGTCATCAGATATTGTATATAAACAGGAGCCGGAGGTGCAACACTTCCGGCTCTGTTTTTAGAGCTGCTGCAACTTCAAAAGATAAGTTGTGTTAAAAAATCAGCGTTTTCAATATCTTTATCGAAAAAAGAGAGATTCTTTTGATTTATCTGTCTCAAAACAATTATCTTTGCAAGCATTATAAAAAAAAGGAGCTATAAAAATGAATTTTTTAGTCATTCTTATTCCGGTTGTCATTATCCTGATTGCAGTTTTTCTGCTGGGATTCAGAGTTTTCCTTCTGAAAGACGGTGAGTTTCCCAATATTCATATTGGAGGCAGCAAACCACTTTCTGACCGGGGAATCAGCTGTGCAACAACACAGGACACCGAAGAACAAAAAAGGAAATACGATATTTCAACAATTTTATCTGAAATCGAAAAATAATAAAAATGAAAAATCTCTCTCTAATTCTGAACGCAGTGCTTTTACTGGCAGTTCTCGCTCTATTCTATCTAGTATTAGGCAACAAAAAAGCAGTATCCGGTAACACAGCAGCTATCAATGGCGACTCCACTTTGGTTGAAAAACTTCCGCTTGCCTACATCAACATCGACTCTCTGCTGATCAATTACACATTTGCAAAAAATGCCAACGAAGAGCTTATCAGCAAGCAAGAAAGTTCAACTGCTACACTAAACTCTAAAGCACGTCAACTTCAGAATGAGATGGACGAGTTTAACCGCAAACTGGAAAACCAGGCATTTTTGAGTCGCGAAAGAGCCGAGCAGGCACAGCGTGCCATCATGACCAAACAACAGGATTTGCAACAGATGGAAGCCAAACTGGCTCAGCAACTGATGGAGCAGCAACAGAAAATGAGCGAGCAACTCCGCGATACGATCGATGCTTTCCTGAAAGATTTCAACAAAAACGGAAAGTACGAACTGATTATCAGCAACACTGCCAATGACAATATTCTGTTTGCTACAGAGGGTTACGACATCACCGAAGAGGTGATCAAAGAACTCAACAGCAGATTTGCAAAATCAAAAAAATAAGATGATGTGCCCATAAACACATCTCAAAAATATTGTTAAAAAACGGAGTGTCTGAACAATTCAGACACTCCGTTTTTTCGCACAACACAGACTTGCGACATCCGGCACCCACTACCGCCAGGACTCGAACAACCCACCTATACAACTCTTAATGAACAACTTGGGAATAAACCACACACACTAAAACAGTAATCCTCTCTCTTAAAACTACCTGATACAACGCCCCGAACTGACCCAAACTCACTCGCACAACAACACACACAATTATCATTTTTTTACAATATAATTAAAAATATTCCAACTTGCATTTTACTGGAAATTTCAAAAGCAAATGTTCGGTTAAAAGTCCGGAATATTTCTACTTTGACGCAAAAACCTAAACATTCTGAAAATAATCTCAAGAATAATCCAACTTAATTTCTACGCAATAATTCTGTAAAACAATGCAAGTTGTCATCGGTATTACAGCTAAATAATCGGAGCTTTTACCTCTCCAAAACAAGCAGTTTGAAATTGCAAATTAACCCCTTAAAAACCGACCATTTCGAAACTAAAAAGAGGTAAATTCGCAGGATACAAAAGCAGACAGATAGTGCGCCACAAAACAGACTTTCTCCATTTATCAGATGAACTTTCAGGGCTCGGGAAGCAAGCACTCAAACTATACAAAAACTTGCTTTTAAGCTGTTCTTTTAAAGATTTTTCGCTTGTTACTGTGCGGGATTTTTCTTATTTTTGTAGGGAAACATACTTCTTTTATAACTTTAAAAATAATAGTTCAAATGAGTAAAATTAAAGCATTTTTCTTAGTACATGACAAAAATTACATAGTGATGTAATTGTCTGATTAACAGCAA
>CAYPPC010000280.1:0-3658 GCA_964412435.1 uncultured Paludibacter sp. | reverse complement strand
GTATTAAATAGATTTAAAAAATTTTGAGCCGGTTCCAATATCACTTATCTTTGCTATCGTGATTTTTTCATAGTATTAGATTTAAGGTTAACGAAGATTGGTTGTCGTGCGAGACAACCATTCTTTTTTTTTAACCTTACAGTCTGTATGTGGTGCATTCTCAAATGTCGGTTTTGAGAAGTTTTATTCGGGAATTTCACTCAGTTCGAGCCAGCGCATCGATTTTTCGTCAATCTCCTCTTTCAGTTTTTCATACTGCTGCGGCAGCTCCACCAGCTCGTCATCGTTCAGATCACCGGAAGCGAGCCGCTCTTCAATTGATCTGACTTGCTCCTCTAACTGAGGTATCTCTTCGCTCAATGCTTCATACTCTCGCTTTTCATTGAAAGTTCGTTTTCGCTCACGCTCCTTTTTTACCTCCGGTTTCTTTTCGGCAGGTGGTCTGTTTTCTGCCCGCTCTTCAGCTACCAATTTCAATTGTTCGTCGGCCCAGGCGCGGTATTGTGTGTAGTTGCCGGGGAAATCGCGAATAACAGCATCACCCTCAAAAACAAAGAGATGATCCACCACTTTATCCATAAAGTAGCGGTCGTGACTCACTACAATCACGCTTCCTTTGAAGTTATCTAAATAATCCTCTAAAATATTGAGCGTAGCGATATCCAAATCATTGGTCGGCTCGTCTAATATCAAAAAATTAGGATTTTGCATCAACACTGTGCAGAGATGCAACCTGCGCTTTTCGCCACCGCTCAGCTTATACACAAAGTCGTGCTGCTTGGCCGGTGGAAAAAGAAAGTGATTGAGAAATTGGGATACGGAAAGCTTTTTGCCGCCACCCAAATCCAACTCTTCGGCAATGTCCCTGACCACATCAATCACCTTCATCTGCTCATCAAATTCCAGTCCCGACTGGCTGTAGTAGCCAAAACGAACCGTTTCGCCAATGTCCACTTTGCCGCTGTCGGGCTTCACTTCGCCCAGCAGAATTTTCAGGAAAGTGGTTTTACCGGAGCCATTTTTGCCCACGATACCGAGCTTCTCATACCGGCCAAAATTGTAATAAAAGTCTTTCAGTATTTGCAGGTCGCCATAGGCTTTGCTGATATATTTTGCTTCAAATACTTTGGAGCCGAGGTAGGAGGCTTTCACTGCCAGCTTCACATTTTTATCAATAGTTTGTTGTCTGGCGCGCTCTTCCAATTCATGAAACCGCTCGATGCGGTCTCTCGACTTGCCGGTGCGTGCCTGCGGCGTGCTTCGCATCCACTCCAGCTCGCGACGGTATATATTGCGTGCGCTTTCGGTCTCAGCGTTGAAGGCTTCGATGCGCTCCTCCCGTTTTTCTAAATAATAGCTGTAATTTCCTGCGTAGGAGTAGAGCTGGTTGTTATCTATTTCAATAATGTTATTGCATACCCGGTCCAGAAAATAGCGGTCGTGTGTAACCATCAGCAGCGACATGTTGGAGCGGATCAGAAACTCTTCGAGCCACTCCACCATCTCCAGGTCGAGGTGGTTGGTGGGCTCATCTAAAATAAGCAGTTGTGGTTCGCCAATCAGCACATTAGCGAGCGCCACCCGTTTGAGCTGCCCGCCTGACAGCTCTGAAATCTTCTGATCAAACTCGGTGATTTTCAGCTTGCTGAGAATCTGCTTGATGCGGTTTTCATAATCCCAGGCCCCCAGCGCATCCATCTCTGCAAGCACTTCGGTCAGCCCCTCTTTATCGGGATGAAGCATCGCTTTTTCATAGCGGGCAATGGTGTGGATGGCTTCGTTGTCTGACTGCAGGCAGGCTTCGAGCACAGTGAGCTGCGGCGGAAATTCCGGTGACTGCTCCAGATACCCTACACGCAGATCGTTTCTGCGGGTGATTTGTCCGCTGTCGGCAGTTTCTCGTTCGGAGATAATATTAAGCAGTGTTGTTTTGCCGGTGCCGTTTTTGGCTATCAGTGCCACCCGCTCATGCTCTGATACGGTGAAGGAGATATCGCTGAACAGTTCTTTGTGTCCAAAGGATTTGCTGATATTTTCAAGTTGAATATAGTTGACCATGTTGTTGTTGTTTGCTGCAAAGATAGTGAATTGGCGGGGAATTGGTGGTGATTCAATAGAGATTCGGTGGTGATTCAATGGTAATTCAATAGTAATTCAATAGAGATTCGGTGGTAATTCAATAGTAATTCAATAGTAATTCAACGGTGATTCGGTGGTGTTTTATTGAAGGTTTTATGCTGTTGGTGTTCCATTTTATTGCATAGAAAAGGTTTTGTGCTGCTTCAGGTCTTCTTTGTAATGAAACTATTTAACCTTTTAACTTAACGCTCTATGTTCTCTAAGCCAAACACTATAACACCTCAAAAGTATAATAATTCGGAAAACTATGTGGGTTATGTGTCAATAAAAATTAGTTTAGATGAGTTCAACAAAAAACCCTTCTTCCGCCATAAAACGAAAGAAGGGTTGAATGTTTCTACTCCCCAAAAGTAGCTATATTATGTAGTGCTGCACAAGTTAGGAAGTCCCCCTTCGGAGTGGTCACTGAGCATGAAACAGTCGAAGTGTAAGGGGCTTTTTACAGCGCGTTTCTTTGAATCAGATCGAAGAAATCATTTCCTTTGTCATCAACTAAGATAAATGCCGGGAAATTTTCAACTTCAATTTTCCAAATCGCTTCCATGCCGAGTTCGGGATATTCAAGTACTTCTACGTTTTTGATGCTGTCTTGCGCCAAAATAGCAGCAGGGCCACCCACAGAACCGAGATAGAATCCGCCGTACTTCTTACAAGCATCTGTTACCTGTTGGCTGCGGTTACCTTTTGCAATCATAACCATGCTGCCGCCGTGCGACTGGAACAGATCCACGTAGCTGTCCATACGACCTGCTGTGGTCGGACCAAACGAGCCGGATGGCAGGCCTTTGGGTGTTTTTGCCGGACCGGCATAATAAATCGGGTGATCTTTTACATATTGCGGCAGGCCTTCGCCGGCATCAATACGCTCTTTCAGCTTGGCGTGCGCAATATCGCGGCCCACAATGATGGTGCCGTTGAGCGACAGGCGTGTGGATACAGGATACTGACTCAAAGTTTTTAGAATTTCAGACATCGGCTGGTTCAGGTCCACTTTAACAGCATCGCCTTCGCCTGCTTTGCGGTACTCCTCCGGAATGTGTCTGCCCGGATTGTCCTCCAGTTTCTCTACCCAGATACCGTCTTTGTTAATCTTAGCTTTGATATTCCGGTCGGCGGAGCACGAAACAGCCATACCTACAAATACCGATGCACCGTGGCGTGAAAGACGTACCACGCGGATATCGTGCGCATAATACTTACCGCCAAACTGCGCTCCGTAACCGATGTTTTGTGAAGCTTTCAGCAGCTTCTCTTCCATCTCTACATCGCGGAATGCGCGACCCAGTTCGTTACCGGTTGTGGGCAGATCATCGTAGTATTTTGTGGAGGCGAGCTTCACAGTTTTCATGGTAGCATCGGCTGAAGTACCGCCAATTACAAATGCAATGTGGTAGGGCGGACAGGCTGCAGTACCGAGTGTACGCATCTTTTCAACCAGGTAATTTTCCAGGTTATCCGGATTCAGAATGGCTTTGGTTTCCGGGAAGAAATAGGATTTGTTGGCTGAGCCGCCTCCTTT
>CAYPPC010000279.1:0-3709 GCA_964412435.1 uncultured Paludibacter sp. | reverse complement strand
TAATTCGAATTAAGCTGGAAGCTGATTATCTGGAGAAAATCACCTATGTGGGTGCAGAGTTTCGCTATGGCAAAAACTTTGCAGATGACATTCGTGAGCGTCTCGATTTTGAGCTCGAGGTGATGAAGAAAATGGGGTTCCCGGGCTACTTCCTGATTGTGCAGGACTTTATCCAGGCTGCGCGTGACATGGGTATCTCCGTTGGACCGGGGCGCGGATCGGCGGCCGGTTCGGCTGTGGCCTACTGCCTCAAAATAACCAACGTGGATCCCATCAAATATGACCTGCTGTTTGAGCGCTTCCTCAATCCCGACCGTGTTTCACTGCCCGATATCGATATCGACTTTGAAGACGACCGCCGGAACGAAGTGGTGCAGTGGGTGACCGATAAATATGGCAAGGAGCGTGTAGCCAACATTGTGACCTACGGAACCATGGGCACCAAATCTGCTATTAAAGACGTGGCACGTGTGCAGAAATTGCCGTTGCCCGAAGCTGACAGACTGACCAAACTGATTCCCAACCGCATTCCCAAGAAAAATGAGAATGACCGGGATATTAAGGTCAACATCCCCAACAGCATTAAGTATGTGGAGGAGCTTCGCGATGCGCGCCACTCTTCCAATCCGGTGCTGGCCAACACACTCAAATATGCGGAGATGCTGGAGGGAACAGTGCGCCAAACCGGCGTGCATGCCTGCGGCTTGATTATTGGTTCTGATGATTTGATCAATCTGGTGCCGCTCAGTACCGCCAAAGATAAAGACACCAAAGAGGATAAAATTATCACTCAGTTTGAGGGCACCGTTATCGAGGATATCGGGCTGATCAAAATGGACTTCCTCGGCCTGAAAACCCTTTCTATCATCAAGGATGCGCTGGAAAATATCAAAAAAGCACGCGGAATAGATATCGATATCGATGCCATTCCGATCGATGATAAAAAGACTTACCGCCTTTTCAGCAAAGGAAACACAGTGGCTGTTTTCCAGTTTGAATCGGCCGGTATGCAGAAATACCTGAAAGAGCTGAAGCCTTCACAGTTTGAAGATCTTATTGCTATGAACGCTCTCTACCGTCCGGGACCGATGGATTACATCCCTCAGTTTGTACGCAGAAAACATGGTGAAGAGCAAATTGACTACGCTTTCCCGGAAATGGAACATCGTTTGGCCGAGACCTATGGAATTACTGTGTACCAGGAGCAGGTCATGCTCCTGAGCCGCGACCTGGCCGGCTTTACACGGGGTCAGTCCGACGAGCTGCGTAAGGCGATGGGTAAAAAGCTGCACGACCAGATGGAGGCTTTACATCAGAAATTTATTGACGGCGCCACCGCAAAAGGCTTTGGCCCAATTGCCAAATTAGAGCAAATATGGTCTGACTGGGCTAAATTTGCCTCATATGCATTCAACAAGTCGCACGCCACCTGTTATTCACAAATTGCCTATCAAACCGCCTACCTGAAAGCCAACTATCCGGCTGAATTTATGGCGGCCAACCTCACGCGCAACAGAGATGATATCAGCGAGGTGGCCAAACTGATGGATGATTGTAAAAATATGAAAATCAGTGTGCTTGGCCCGAACATTAATGAGAGTCAGCTGAACTTTATGGTGAATGAGAAAGGTGACATCCGCTTCGGACTTGGAGGCATCAAAAATGTGGGACAAGGCGCTGTTGAGGCAATTATTGAAGAGCGCAACAAAAACGGTAATTACACCGGCATATACAACTTTATGGAGCGTGTCAACCTGACTGCCTGCAACCGAAAAACGATAGAGAGTCTGGCATTCGCCGGCGCATTCGATGATTTCCCGGACATCAAACGAGAGCAGTTTTTCACTGAAAACAGCAAAGAAGAAGTTGTTCTGGAGGCTCTGATACGCTACGGCACTCTCTACCAGCAAGATGCGCAGCAGAACCAGAACTCGCTTTTTGGAGACCTGGATGATGCCATTGCCATTGCCAAACCTGAAATTCCCTTTACACCGGAATGGACCACGCTCAATAAACTTAACCGCGAGCGGGAGATGATCGGTATGTATCTTTCGGCCCACCCGATGGATGAATTTGAGTTTGAGCTGCAACACATCTGCAACGCCAACACAGTGGATGCGCAGAATTTCATCAACTTCAAAGAGGGCACGGGGCTTAAAATTGGCGGTATTGTTACTTCGTTCAGAAACGGCACCACCAAAAACGGGAAGCCTTACGGAATGATTACGCTCGAAGATTATCACGGCTCCTATGAGTTCCCGCTGTTCGGAAGAGATTATGACGAGTACGGTAAATATATGATTAAAGACCTCTTCCTATATATTCACGGACTGGTACAGGAGCGTGCCTATCGCCGCGACCCGAACGGTCCCCCCGAAATGGAGCTAAAAATCAACAGCATTCTCCCATTCAAAGATGTGAAAAAGATGGTGAAGAGGATAAGGCTGCAGGTTGACCTGCAAACGCTGGACAATGAATTTGTGGAAACACTCACCGGCCTGATCCTGAAAAACAAGGGAGATGTGGACTTCTATATCGATATAGTAGATTTCCATTCCCGTGAAATGGTTTCACTCTTTTCGCGGCCGCACAGGCTGAGAATCAGCTCTGAAGTGTTCAAATGGCTCAAGCAGCAGGAAGCCGAAGGAGGTGTTCGTTACAGTATTGATATGGGATAAATAAAAACGATTATTATATATCAAAAAAATAGATTATTTTTGCAAACGGATTTATTTTCAACAAACAAGAAGAAAATTTTTCAAATAACAATATAAACAGAATTAGTATTATGGCATTAGAATTTACTGATAGCAATATCAAAGAAGTAATTGAGTCAGGCAAACCGGTAGTAGTTGACCTGTGGGCCGAGTGGTGTGGCCCCTGCCGTCTGATTGGACCGCTCATTGAGGAGCTGGCCGAAGAGTATGCAAGCAGAGTAGAAATTGGCAAACTGAACGTGGACGAGAACAGCGACACACCTAATGAGTATGGAGTTCGCAACATCCCGACAGTACTTTTCTTCAAAGATGGCGAACTGGCCGATAAAGTTGTTGGTGCAGTTTCAAAAGCTAAACTTCAGGAGAAAGTAGAAGAGATTCTGAAATAGGAGCTATGATAAAAATTTCAGCAACGGGAGAGTTTATCCCGTTTGCTGAAAAATATTATCAAAATATTTTTAGACATAAAAAGCTGATTTTCAATAACATCAAAAATTAGTGCAAAATATTTCAATGATTTGTTTTGCCAATTCAAAAATCTGTTGTAAATTTGCAGTCGCAATTGAGAAAATTGTTTTTCAAAACAAAACTCAATGAGGCCGATTCGTCTATCGGTTTCATTCTGGAAAGAGGGGTTCGATTCCCCTATCGGCTACTAAATTTTTACAAGAAAAAAAAAGATTGAGATGGCAAATCACAGTTCAGCATTAAAGAGAAATCGTCAAACTAATAAAAGAAGACTGACAAACCGCTACTACGCCAAAACTGCGCGTAATGCTGTTCGCAAGTTGCGTGCTACGACTGACAAGAAAGAGGCAGTTGAACTGCTTCCTCAAGTAAGCTCAATGCTCGATAAGTTAGCTAAGAAAAATATTATCCATAAAAACAAAGCGGGTAACCTGAAATCAAAACTTACCCTCTACGTTAACAGCCTGGATTAATCGATTTCCAATAGATAATAAAAGGCCCTTTCATTAAAAATGAAAGGGCTT
>CAYPPC010000278.1:0-3710 GCA_964412435.1 uncultured Paludibacter sp. | reverse complement strand
TCTCACGACAACCCAATCTTTCAATTAACCTTAAATCTAATACCATGAAAAACACATTGCAAAGATAATACATTTCTATGCTTTACAACACATCAACACCAAAAATATGGCGCATTTTAACATCATTTAGCTTAACGGGAGATGAAAACATCTTTTTATAAATTATTTTAATAATACTAAGGCTGTAAATAATTTTTATTGCATATTCGACGCATATTTTTACGCAGGATTAGTATCTTCTGAAAAAGAGAGGAAAGCTTTAATTAGCAGGAAGGAAAAAATAGCGATTATTTAAAAAAAAGAAAGGTTGTCTCACGACAACCCAATCTTTCAATTAACCTTAAATCTAATACCATGAAAAACACGATGCAAAGATAGGCGTTTTTGTGTTATAAAACATACTTTACGCAAAAACCAGCTGCTTTTTAACCCGATTTAACTATTTTGGTTAATTTTAACAGCCTATTTAAAGAAGAAATATCGGCTTATCTGAATATCACCAGCCGGCACACTTTTCTGACTTATCTAAATAATTGCTATTTTTGCAACCGAACTCTGAACAGAAACAACATGAGAACAAACTACATTGAAGATAGCCGGGAAATAACCGATATCATAAACAGCTGCGACATATGTTTTGTGGGCATCAATGATCCGGAAGAGGGTCACCCTTATGTGATTCCGATGAACTTTGCCTATGAAGAAGGAACCATCATACTTCACTCCGGTCCCACCGGAAAAAGCCTCCGGCTAATCGAAGCTGATAATCGCGTAACAATTACATTCACTACGGAAAGCAACCAGTTGATGTACCAGCATATCGATGTGGCCTGCAGTTACAGCATGCCCTCCAAAAGTGTTTTGTGCCGCGGCAACATTGAGTTTGTGGAAGATTTTGACGAGAAATACAGACTCATCAATGTTTTTATGAAAAAATACACCAACCGCGAATTTAAAATTTCAACACCGGCCATCAACAACCTCAAAATATGGCTTATGAAACCGGATACAGTTTCCGCCCGTTCCTTCGGGCAAAACTTCAGATATTCAGAAAATGTGTATGACAGAAACGCTCCTCACCACTCCAACAAACCGACCGGATCAGACCGCTAAGGAGATGGGATTTTAAATCATTTATTCGCGCCACACTCCGTTTGGCATAGCTATTGTCTTATATATGGTACCAAAAGATTAAACTACAGAAAGTACTGATATTCAAGACAAACAAAAAGAATAACACAAAGACAAGCAGAACAACGTCCGACAAATTGTCACAGAGTGACATTTTGTCGCCATTGTTTATGCCCCTTTGATAGCTGCAAAAGATTATTTGCAGCTGTGAATCGCTGAAAAGAAAACAATACAAGATGAACAAAAAATACGACAAACTACTGACTGATGAGATGATGGGCGGATCGGATATTCTCCCAATCATCGCACTGGATGAAAACCCCACTGAAATAAACCTCAACCCGGGTGACGAACTGCCCATTCTGCCCTTGAGAAATATGGTGCTTTTCCCGGGAGTGCTGGTGCCTGTGGCTGTAGCCCGCCCCAAATCCCTGCGCCTGATCCGCAAGGCAAAAGAGAATGACGGACTGATTGGTGTTTGCACTCAAATTGACAAAAACACCGAAGACCCGAAGGTGGAAGAGCTCTACAAAATGGGAGTGGCCGCACAGATTGTGCGCGTGCTGGAAATGCCCGACAACACCACCACCGTAATCATTGAAGGGAAAAAGCGCTTTATACTGGGCGAGCAAACTGCCTCCAAGCCTTACCTCCGCGCACGCGTTGAACCAATCGACGATATCACCCCCAAAAAATCGGACAAAGCTTTCGTGGCACTGGTTTCAACCATCCGCGATCTGGCTGTGAAGATAGTTGAGAGCTCCGGACTGGTGCCACCTGAAATGGCCTTCGCAATAAGAAACATCGAAAATCCGGTCTTTTTAATCAACTATATCAGCGCCAATTTCGGATTTGAAGTGGAAGAGAAGCAGCGCCTGCTCGAAACCAATGATGTGAACGACAGGGCCTATCAGCTGCTCAACTTCCTGAACCGCGAGTTTCAGATGATTGAGATCAAGACCTCTATTCAAAATAAAGTAAAAAAAGGAATCGACCGCCAGCAGCGTGAGTATTTCCTGCAGCAACAAATAAAAACTATCCAAAGCGAACTGGGAGAAGGATCGCCCGAGTTTGATATGGAAGAGTTTCGCGAGCGTGCGAAAAAGAAGAAATGGACCAAAGAGGTGGCTGAGGTTTTTGAGAAAGAGCTGAAAAAACTGGAGAGAATCAGTCAGCATTCACCTGAATATACGGTGCAGATCAACTATGTGGAGACCATGCTCGATATCCCCTGGGGAGAATACACCAAAGATAAATTCAACCTGAAATCGGCACAGCGCATTTTGAACAAAGACCACTTTGGCATGGAGAAAGTAAAAGAACGGGTGCTGGAGTACCTCGCCGTTCTGAAGCTGAAAGGCGAAATGAAGTCGCCGATCATCTGCCTCTACGGCCCTCCCGGAGTGGGTAAAACATCGCTCGGTAAATCAATTGCCGAATCGCTGGGAAGGAAATATGTGCGCATGTCACTCGGTGGCCTGCACGACGAAGCTGAAATCCGCGGTCACCGCCGTACCTATATCGGTGCCATGCCGGGCAGAATTATCCAGAACCTGAAAAAGGCAGGCTCTGCCAACCCGGTGTTTGTGCTGGACGAGATTGACAAAATTAACGCCAACTACAAAGGTGACCCTTCATCGGCACTGCTTGAGGTGCTTGACCCGGAGCAGAACGTAGCTTTCCACGACAACTACCTCGACATCGATTTTGACCTGTCGAAAGTACTTTTTGTGGCCACAGCTAACAATTTAGGCTCTATCCCCAGACCTCTGCTCGACCGGATGGAACTGATTGAAGTAAGCGGCTACACCCAGGAGGAGAAGGTTGAAATTGCCTCCAGGCACCTGGTACCCAAAGAGCTTGAAAACCACGGACTCAGCAAAGATGAAGTGAAACTCAGCAAGCCGGTTATCAGTAAAATTATAGATCAGTACACCCGGGAGTCAGGCGTGCGTGAACTGAATCGCAGACTCACCGCCCTGATGAGAAAACTGGCTTTGAAGATTGCCATGGATGAGGAGTACAATATTAAAGTGCAGCCGGGTGATTTGAAAACTTATCTCGGCACCCCCCGTTTCAGCAAAAGAAAATACGAGGGCAATGATTATCCCGGAGTAGTTACCGGACTGGCCTGGACCAGCGTGGGAGGACAGATTCTGTTTATAGAGAGCAGCCTGAGTCCGGCGAAAAATGCTGTGCTCACCCTTACCGGAAGCCTGGGAGATGTGATGAAAGAGTCAGCCATGCTGGCCCTGCAATATATCAAGGCCAATGCCGAAAAGCTGGGCGTTGACCGGGAGGTGCTCGAAACTCATGCAGTACACGTGCACGTGCCGGAGGGCGCCACCCCCAAGGATGGCCCATCCGCTGGTATCACCATTGCCACGGCGCTGGTATCCGCACTCACACGTCGCAAGGTTCGTAAAAATATCGCCATGACCGGCGAAATCACACTGCGTGGAAAAGTATTGCCTGTAGGTGGAATCAAAGAGAAAATTCTGGCAGCCAAACGCGCCGGTATTACTGATATCGTGATTAGCGAAGAGAACCGCAAAAACATCGATGAAATTGATACTACC
>CAYPPC010000277.1:573-3756 GCA_964412435.1 uncultured Paludibacter sp. | reverse complement strand
AACAGATCAGCAAAATGAAACAGGAGGCTTTTGCCCCTAAACACGAGCATTATAAGCCGCACTTTGTAGATTCTGCGGAAGCTTGTATTGAGCTGATCCGGGAGCTGGATAAGCAGGCTCTGGCTCAGTAAGGCATATTGATAAACTAAACTAAAATCACTTTTCCCCGGTGATTGTGAAGCTGAAACATCATTGCCGGGGAGAGAGAAAATAGAATATATGAATCTGTTTTGGAAAAGACTTTTTAGAGTCATGCAGACTACTGCCGCGTTTGAAAAAAAACTCGGCAGCATCACCTCTTCGCCCGATAATGCTGCCGTGGATGTTGTTGCTGATGAACTAAATGATCTGCAGCGACTGGAAGAGTATGTGAACTCTGCCGGATTTGCAGAGAAAAAAGAGCTTTATCGTAACCGGAAATATAAGGATACCGATGAATTTCGTATCATGAGGCAGTATGAAAAGCTGCTCAATAATCCGGATGTCAGACGCTATTATGAAACAAGAGATTCGGAAACTCTGAAACAGTATCTGGATTTTAAGTCAAACCCCGATTCGCTGGGATTGAAAGAGCTCTCCATCGTAGAGGTATCAGAGAAAATCGAAAGCCTGAAGCTGTTTGAGCAATCTCCGGAATACCGCAATTATATGCAGTACCACGATTCGCTCACTATTCGTGAGTTTGAAGAGTTGAAAAAGAAGATAGCTGAACCTGATTTCCAGCATAACAACGCCTTTTGGGCCAACCCCGATCGCTGGGAAACGACTTACGAATATCGTATGGAGCAGCGCTATCTAGAAATAAAAGGAGAAACCGCACAGAGTAAACGTAAAAAACAGAAGTTTTCCCTTTTCAGGAAATACAGTTTTGTACGGCTTCGTTTCAATGAAGAGTTTGACTGGAGCAGCCTCGGGGAATCAAGATGGTCTGCCGGTTTCCATTCGGGCAATGCGCGCCTGCAGGGCAACTACTCTTTTACCAATGAGTGGCAGGCCAACAGTGGCGGTCGCAATGTTCATACTGATGCTTCGGTTATGAGTATTCACACAGTGGAGCTGCCCGGAAAGGCACTGGCCTGGGATGTGCAAAAAGGCTTTATGGAAGAGGAGTTCCGCTATACTTCCGATGTGATTCAGACTGCTGCAGTGTTCCGTCAGCGCTATGGAGTATTTAGTGTGAAAGTGCGCTGTGAAGGGTCGATACATCATGCTGTTTGGTTGAGTGGTGAGCGGAAACTACCCCATATCAATATCTTTCATTTTGATGGAAATAACATCACTGTGGGCAATGCCGGATTACATAAAATCGATGGGATTTCCCTTTCCGGACTGCCTGAGTCGCAGTTTTTTGTCTACACGCTGGAGTGGACTCCCCGTTCGCTGGTGTGGTATGTGAATAATGTGGAGGTGTACCGTACCAATGAAAATATACCGCATGAGTCTCTTTATTTGGGAGTCAATTCATTTATACCCCGAAAAATGAGTCCAGCAAGCGGAAAAATAGAGGTGGATTGGATTAAAGTTTACGAAGTTAGAGATTAGAAATTATGAGCAAACCGGAAGTTGATTTTGTAGTGACCTGGGTCGATATGGACGACCCGAAATGGAAGGAGTCCTTTTCGAAGTACACAGGAAAGATAGATAATACGGTTAATGAAAAATCGGAAGCGCGCTTTCGTGATTACGGACTGTTGAAATATTGGTTTCGCGGAGTGGAGCAGTTTGCTCCCTGGGTAAGAAAAGTGCATTTTGTAACCTGCGGCCAGAAGCCGGACTGGTTAGATGAGAATCATCCGAAACTGAATCTGGTAAATCATGAAGATTTTATTCCAAAACAGTATCTGCCGGTTTTCAACTCCAATCTGATTGAGATTTATATGCACAAAATACCGGATTTGACCGAGCATTTTGTCTATTTTAATGATGACTTTTTTATCATTAATCACACACCCAAAGAGCGTTTCTTTGTGAATAGTCTGCCCAATGATATTGCAGCTTTCCGCACCAATTTCGGCACTTCGCAGTTTGCCAAGATGTTGAAAAATAACATTCGCTTAATCAATAAGCACTTCGATAAAAAAGAGGTGCTGAAGCGTGATCAAGACAAATGGTACTTTTCGGAATATGGTAAACGCGGAAGATTGACACGCCTGCTGAAGCATTACGGCAAGTTTGTAACGCTGCGCACACCACACAATGCACAACCCTTTTTGAAACAAACATTCGAAGAGGTTTGGGAAAAATGCCACGAGGAGCTGACCGAAATGTCTACACACCGTTTCAGAAGTAACAATGATCTGACGCCGGAGCTCTTCAAAACCTGGCAGATTTGCCGCTCCAATTTCAATGCGTACAACACCTACGCCAACACCAAGATGTTTCCCTTACTTATCAAGTCCAAACAGGCTATCGAAGCGGTTCGCAATCAATCTTATATGCTGGTTTGCCTGAATGATAATGTGCATATCAGAAATTACGATCAGGTGATGAGCGAATTAAAAAGCTCATTTGATGCGATTATGCCTGAAAAATCAAGTTTTGAACTGTAATGAGTTAACTCCAAATGGAAAATCAAAAACTTATATCGGTAATTGTTCCGGCTTATAACTCGGCTGCTTACATTGCTCAGTGCCTGGACTGCCTGATGGCTCAGACCTACCGGCTTCTGGAGGTTATCGTGATTGATGACGGCTCGGAGGATGAAACTGCTGCCATTGTCAGCAAATATCCGGTGAAGCTGATCAGCAAAGAGAATGGCGGGGTTGCTTCCTCCCGCAATCGCGGTATCGAAGAGGCAACCGGTGAGTATATCCATTTTCTGGATGCTGATGATGTAGTCAATCTCGACTATTATGAGAAAATGATGCAGGCTGTAGAGATTAGTGGTGCTGAGCTTGCATGCAGCGGTCTGTTTCACGAGAGACTACCCGCCTTGAGTACATCCTTTACTGACCGGGTGCTTTATACCCAAACTGAAGATAAAATGATGCTGACCAATGCCGGTGTGCAGGGCTACAGTGTCAAATATCTGATCAAAAAAGAGTTGATAAATCGCCACAATCATCGCTTTGATGAGAGTTTGTGGGTGGCGGAGGATATGCTTTTTTCTTTTAAGCTTGTTTATTGGGCTAAGGGCACAGTCAGCGTGCCGGGTGCCACTTATTATTACAAATACCGCGACAG
>CAYPPC010000277.1:0-563 GCA_964412435.1 uncultured Paludibacter sp. | reverse complement strand
CTCAGTGATGGGCAAGGGTGGGAAAGTAGCCCGTAACAAGCGCAAACTGGCTATTAATCAGGTGCGCAAGATGCGAAACCGGTTTGCTTTGGAGAATAATATTGAAGTTGTCGGCTCTTCCGGCCGTCGCGATGAGCTGTTTAAACTTTTTGGATTCATCCCTTTTCTGAAGAAAAGAACTTATGATACCGGGCGCATTCGCTGGTATCTGTTTGGAGTTGTCATTTTACAGAAAAAAGAGAAAGACTAATTTCTACATCTCGAAAGCAGATTTCTCAGGAAAGAAAGACTCCAGGAGAGGGCGGATACGGGAGCGGTCGTCGTCAGTAGCATGCTCAGTATCGTTGAGACAAAACAGCTTCGGGCGGTACTTTTCGATAAAGGCAAAGAAATCCGGATGCTGCACACGGATTCGTGCTGATTCATTCCGTTTTACATAATACAATTCACCCCTTCCCAGCGCCAGGGAGTTATACTGAAACAGAATACGTTGGATATCACTGTCATCTCTAAACTGATTGCGGTAAACTTCCTTCAGCTCATTGCTAAATAGTTCCTCAACT
>CAYPPC010000276.1:0-3775 GCA_964412435.1 uncultured Paludibacter sp. | reverse complement strand
TTCGAATTACTTTTTCATATCCGCCCAAACGGTCGTATGCCTCTTCGAATTCAGCTTTCAGGGCAGTTTCGTCGTACTTGTTGCGATACTCCTCTTCGGTGGCAAAATCTTCAGGAATAGGGAATACCGGCATCAGGGGCGGACCGTCAAGGTCATAAAACTCCACTTTTTCAGCTAATTCTACCGTGTTGCTGATCGCCTCGGGGATGTCGGCAAAGATAGCCGCCATCTCTTCGGGTGATTTTAAGTACTCCTCTTTGGTATATCTCATCCGGGTGGGATCATCGAGATCCTTGCCCGTGCTCAGACAGATCAGATGTTCGTGCGCTTCGGCGTGCTCCTCTCTTACAAAGTGCACATCATTGGTGGCCAGCAGTTTGGTGTTTGTTTTACGCGCCAGATTGATTAAGTCAACATTCTGTACCTGTTGTCTTTCAAAAGTTTCTGTGTTGGCATCCGGTTTGCTTGCCCGGTGTCTCTGCAGTTCGAGGTAGTAGTCATCCCCGAAAACATTTTTATGCCACAGCACAGCTTCTTCGGCAGCAGCCAGGTCACCGCTTTCAATTTTTTTGTGAATTTCGCCACCCAGGCAGGCTGAACTGGCTATAATTCCTTCGCTGTATTTCTCAAGCAGCTCATGGTCCACTCGCGGACGGTAATAAAAACCGTCGATATGGCCGAGAGAAACAATGCGTGAAAGGTTTTGGTAACCTTTTTTATTTTTGGCCAGCAAAACCAGGTGATAGCCGCCCCGGTCTTCGCGATCTTCTTTTAGAAATCTGCTGCGGCGGGCCACATAAACTTCACAACCAAAAATTGGTTTGAAAAGTTTCTTTTTAAGTGTTTTAATCTCCTCTTGAATTTCAAGCTCTCTTTCGGAGCTTAATCCTTCAGTTTTGAGCTCCGCCTTTAGCTTTTTTATAGCTGCATTGGTGCCTTTATTTTTCTTTTTGGTGTAGTTGTAAAACTCTTTAATACCAAACATATTTCCGTGGTCGGTGAGTGCGACAGCATTCATGCCGGTCTCAATGGCTCTGTCAACCAGATCGTCGATGCTGGACATGCCGTCGAGTACGGAATAGTAAGAGTGAACGTGCAGATGAACAAATGAACCCATAATATAATCCTCTGAAAAATAGTCTGTTGTGATTTTTTGCTTCTGTTTTTAGCAAAATATAAAGATAGAGGAAAATTTGCCATCAACGAAATTTAGTAGAGAAAACTTATCCACAATATTGGAGAGAGTTGCGGTATAAGTCAGACAATGAGATGATTAATTGTGCAAAAAAGCGGGACAAAACAGCTCGCCGTTTTGTCCCGCTTCACAATTAAAATATATATGAAAAAACTTAGCTCAATTTTTTCTCCAGCTCAATGGCTGCAGGGAAAAGGATGTTGTTTTCGAGATGGATATGTTTGTGCAGATCCTCTTCGAACTCTTTGAGAAGGGCAAAAGTTACCCGGTAAGTGTTGCATCCGTCAGCCGGCGGTGTGTAGTCATCGCTTAGTGCTGAGATTTGGCGGAAACGCTCTCCTTCATTATCGTGTTCGGCCATCATGCTGGCGATAGGGTTTTTCACCTCTCCAAAGAGTGATTTGGGCAGTGGTTCACCGTTGAGCTGCGCTTTCACCATATTTCTTATAAATGGGAAGAGCATCAGCTCCTCTTTTTTCATGTGAGCGGTGAGTTCCTGCACTGATTCATGAAAGAGTCTCTCAATCTCGATCAGCTCCGGATGGTTGCCGCCATGCACGCGGGCCACTTTCTCCAGGTAAGGAGTGATTTCAGCCGCCTTTTGTTCTACATAGCGGTGATGGGTTTTTTCAATATAGTCTGCCAGCAAATCCAATGGCCATGTTCTGTAATCCACATTGCTGTCAACGGTGTTGCCTGCAGCTTGTGTCAGCTTATCAAGCAGGTTTTGGGTGTCTATTTTCATCTCTTCGCAGGCTTCGGCAATGGTGCGGTTTCCGTTGCAGCAGAAGTCGATACCTGCAGTTTTGAATACGGTAGCAAAACGGTAGTTTTCAGCTACGATTTTTCCAATGTTACTTTTTTCTGATATGTTCATAATACATGTAGTTTTTATTGGGTGACAATAATATATGTATGTCACGGAGTTTTTATATTTTGGTTGTTTTCTTTAAAAATGAGAGTCCGAAAATGAAGAGCAATACTGTTTTTGCCAGTTCTGCAGCTACATAGTAGATGTGCACTAAAGATTTATCGGCTTCCAGGCCCTTCATGTAGAGATCGGCGCGCTGATTTAATATCGGGAGCATCCAGAATGTTTGCAAAATCAGCAGGACAATTGCAATCATAAAGAGGTTGTTTTTACCCTTCAGGATATGTTGCCCGCCCAGCAGCAGGCTGACAGCGATAATGACACTAAAGAACCACTCCACTTTGTTGAGTGCGCTGAAAACCAGTTTTCCGATTGACAGACCAAGAGCCAGGTTAACACCCGGGGCTCTGAATTTAAGCCACGCTTCCATAAAGCTGATGGAGCAGACAAATCCAATCCAGATAAAAACCGATATGGCAATGGTGTTTCTTGTTTTATCCTGCATAAAGTAATGTTTTTTAGAGGCTAAAATAATTGAGGACAAAATTGTCCGAAATAGGGTTAAAAAAATATTAGTGCTTCAAAAAGGTGCGTCCGGCTTTAAGTTCGTCGGCCAGATCTACAACATAGGTGTTATCTAACATTTCTCTGATATCCTCGCGAATTTTAGCAAATTTATGATGCACAGGGCAGGGTTTTTCTTCACTACACTCCGGCAGACCCAGTCCGCATCCTATATAGATGGCATCACCATCAATAGCATTAACAATGTCACGCAGCAAAAGGTTCTTTATTCGTCCGCTATCGATGCTAAAACCACCGGTAGGTCCCTTTACCGAATCAACGATCTGATTCCGGGCCAGCTGCTGTAAGATTTTAGCGGTAAAAGCCTCTGGAGAATCAATTTCTCTGGATATCTCCTTGATAGGCACGCGGTTACCTTTCTCCGACTGTTCGGCAATATAAAGTACCGCTCTGATTCCGTATTCGCAGGCTTTTGAAAACATTGTTATCGTCTTGTAGTTATTAAACACAAAGGTAGTCAAAAGGTTTTATTGTTTTCTGCTTTTTTCAGAAAATTTGCATTATACCTTTTTTTTCAGGGTTAAGAACGCCTAAATGGGTGATATTTTGCTTTGCCGGAAAGCAGTGGATGTAAAAAAACCGCCCGGAATTTCCGGGCGGCTTCTTCAGTATAATCAATTATGATTTGGCTGCTTATGCGCTTTTTGTTTTCTTCATTGTAAGCTGATAAACGAATACAAAGAGAGTCAGTGTTCCGATTCCGAAGATAACGTCACCTACAACACGTAACCATTTGAATACATTCACCACCGGTGTTTGCAGGAATTCTGCCGAACGTGCATACCACATTCCGTGCTCAACGCTGGCAAATGTCTGCATCAGACCTACCGGCATCAGGCTGAGGAACAGCATGGCAAGCAGACCAATATTGAGCGACCAGAAGGTAAACGAAATCAGCTTTTCATTCCATTTGGCATCGCGGTACATACTGCGGAGCACAAAGAGGATGAGTCCGATACCGAGCATACCGTACACACCAAAGAGAGCGGCGTGACCGTGCAACGGAGTGGTGTTCAGACCTTGCATGTAGTAGAGTGCAATCGGCGGGTTAATCAGGAATCCGAAGATACCGGCACCCAGGAAGTTCCAGAACGACACTGAAAGCAGGAAGTAGATCGGCCATT
>CAYPPC010000275.1:0-3789 GCA_964412435.1 uncultured Paludibacter sp. | reverse complement strand
CGAATTGAAGATATAAAAATAGTCGTTAATGGTGCCGGTGCAGCAGCCAACTCCTGCGCCGGACTGTATGTTTCATTGGGTGCAAAGCGTGAAAACATTGTAATGCTTGACTCTAAAGGGGTTATTTCCACTAAGCGTAATGATTTGAACAGCAGAAAACGTGAATTTGCAACAACCCGTGACATCACATCTCTTGAACAGGCTGTGAAAGACGCAGATATGTTTCTGGGCTTATCTGTAGCTGATGTATTGACTGTAGAAATGGTGCAAAGCATGAACGCAGATCCCATTGTCTTTGCTCTGGCAAACCCCAATCCTGAGATTGAGTATAATTTAGCCATGACATCACGCAAAGATATTATTTTTGCAACCGGCCGTTCAGATCATCCTAACCAGATTAATAATGTTTTAGGATTTCCCTATATCTTCAGAGGCGCGCTCGACGTGCGAGCAACAGCAATTAACGAAACTATGAAAATTGCAGCGGTTCAATCTATTGCCGAGCTGACTAAAAAACCTGTACCTGACGTGGTGAATGCAGCCTATGAAATAAAAAAGATTCGTTTTGGAAGAGAATACATCATCCCCAAACCTCTTGATCCCAGGCTATTAACAACAGTGGCTCCCGCAGTTGCCCGGGCAGCAATGGAGTCGGGTGTAGCCCGTAAGCCAATTACTGACTGGGAGGCTTATGACCGTCAGCTTCATGATATCATGGGACTTGACCGAAAAATGATTCGACATATTTACGACACAGCCAAACAGAACCCCAAGCGCGTTGTCTTTTCAGAAGCAAACCATATCAATATGCTGAAAGCTGCTGAAACTGCCTTAGCTGAAGGCATTTGTTATCCGGTTTTGCTGGGTAATGAAGAGAAACTGGCCAATATTGCAGCTGAAAACGGAATTGATTTGAGCGGTATTGAGATAGTGAATCTTCGTCATGACCGGGAAGAAGAACGTCGCAACCGCTATGCTCAACTACTTGCAGAAAAAAGGGGTAGGGAAGGAGTCACCTTCGAAAGTGCCTTTGAGAAGATGTATGAGCGCAATTACTTTGGAATGATGATGGTTGAAACCGGTGATGCAGATGCGCTGATTACCGGTGTTTTTACGGAATATCAGGACTCTGTGAAAGCAGCTAAAACGGTTATTGGAATTCGTTCAGGATTAGAGACCATAGGTGCGATGCATATTATGAACACCAAAAATGGTACTTTTTTCTTAGCCGACACACTTTTTAATCGTCACCCTTCAGCGGAAACATTGATTGATGTGGCAAAACTTACTTATGAATCAGTACAGTTCTTTGCTTATGATCCTGTGATGGCTTTATTGTCATATTCAAACTTTGGTTCAGACAAAGGCGGAACAGCTTCGATAATGCAAAAAGTAAGTAAAACTCTCCACGAAAATTATCCTAATATGCTGGTGGATGGAGAGATGCAACTCAATTTTGCGCTTGATAAAGAGCTGAGAGACCGAAAATATCCATTCACAAAGTTAAAAGGCAGGGATGTAAACACCTTGATTTTCCCTAATCTCAATTCGGCCAATATGGTGCAGAAAATGATGCTTGAGATGGGTGTTGCTGAGGTGATTGGTCCCATTCAAATGGGACTGAACAAGCCGGTTCACATTTTGGATATCGAAAGCTCGGTACGTAGTATTGTGAATATGACAGCAGTTGCAGTACTTGACGCCATGGTAGAAGAGCGAATTGCCCGTGGTGAAATAGAACGAATCTGTGAAAGCAAATAGAACTACAATCCGATAAAATTAAGCGGTAGGATCATCATGATTTTACCGCTTTTTTCTTATTATATGGACTTAGAGAAGGAATTGTTTCGTTTCACTCTCACTCATATTTGTTAAAACAGAGGCTAATTAAAGAGTATTTTATCTCTAAATATCAATTTCTATAGATAATATTTGAAAGTCCTAAAAGCCTGGATATTAGTAATCACCAATAAAAGAGCTTTTTATCTCTTGTAATTTAGAATTGTTATAAATAGCACAATGCTGTTCTAAAACATATCTTAACATACTTATAATTGAAGAAATATTTATATATTTGCCCTGTCTTTGAAATAATCTAGTCATCGAGACTTTTATTTTAAGCTGAAACTAAGCTTACATGAAACGTGCGTATGATTCCAAGCAGCAGAAAAATCTGTTTTAGGGTTTGTAACAGTTTCATGAATATGTATAAATATTAAATACAAATTTATAACACATGAAAAAGAGGAAACTAATTAACATGATTTTACCGAGCCGTGGATGGAAAATCTTTGCTGTAATCACAGCAGGAGTTATTTTCGGTTTAGGTATTTTTACAGTTTACGCTTCCCGTGCCTGGAGTTATATGTCGGATGAGCCCGCCACCTGTGTCAATTGCCACGTGATGGGACCTTATTACGATACCTGGCAACACAGCTCACATTCGATTCACGCGAATTGTAACGATTGTCATGTACCGCATGACAATATTTTCAGAGAGTATTATTTCCATGCCAAAGACGGTCTGCGTCACGCAACCATCTTTACACTTGGTCTTGAACCGCAGGTGATGCAGGCAATTCCTGCCAGTCAGAAGGTGATTATGGAAAATTGTATTCGTTGTCACACTCAACTGAACACAGAATTTGTTAAAACCGGGACGCACAATTTTAAAGATATGCTGTCCAAAGGTGATTTTGCTTGCTGGGATTGCCATCGCGATGTACCACACGGTGGAAAAAATAGCTTGTCAACCACACCTAACGCACTTGTGCCTTATCCGGTATCTGAAGTTCCGGTGTGGCTTAAAAAAATGATGAAAGAGAAAAAATCAAGTTAAGAAATTATTTTTGTGAATTAAATATTTACCCAATAACAGATTAATTTATTATGAACATGGAAAAAAAATTAAAACCTTGGCAAGGCTGGTCACTATTCGTAGCAGCTATGCTGGTAGTTTTTGGATTAGGCATGCTTGCCTCTTCGATTCTTAATCGCAGAGCTGAAATTGCCAGCGTTTTTAATAACAAGAAGGTGGAAATCACCGGAATAGAAGCACGCAATGAAGTATTTGCAGACAACTATCCGCGCGAATACGAAAGCTGGCTTCGCACTGCAGAAGTAGATTTTGGAAGCAAATACAACGGCAGCTTTGTGGTTGACGTTCTGGAGCAGCGACCCGAAATGGTTGTTCTCTGGGCAGGTTACGCTTTCTCAAAAGATTATGGAACACCACGCGGCCACATGCACGCTGTAGCTGATGTAAGAGAAACACTGCGTACAGGTGCCCCAATGACTGATACTGACGGCCCTCAGCCGGCAACCTGCTGGAACTGTAAGAGCCCCGACGTACCGCGAATGATGGCTGAAGTGGGTGTTGCTGAGTTCTATTCTCACAAATGGGGTGCATTCGGACACGAAATTGTTAATCCTATCGGTTGTGCTACTTGTCACGAACCCGAAAACATGAATTTGCACATCAGCCAGACAGCTCTGGTTGAAGCATTTGAGCGTCAAGGTAAAGATATTACCAAAGCTTCTCATCAGGAGATGCGTTCACTCGTTTGTGCTCAGTGTCACGTTGAGTACTATTTCAAAGGTGACGGCTCTTACCTCACTTTCCCGTGGGACATAGGTATGACTGTTGAAGATATGGAAGTTTACTACGATGAGGTTAAGCACGTTGACTATGTGCACGCTCTAAGTAAAGCTCCTATTTTGAAAGCTCAACACCCCGACTATGAAATTGCTCAAATGGGTATTCACGGACAGCGCGGCGTATCATGTGCC
>CAYPPC010000274.1:0-3797 GCA_964412435.1 uncultured Paludibacter sp. | reverse complement strand
TCTACAAGATTTTTAGGCGGACGAATGCCTTTGAAAGGTTTAATAATTGCCATTTTTCTGGTTTTTTTACTGTTATTAAAAGGTTAATAGAGAAAAGCAGTTGCAAATTTACAAATAAAATTTGTGGAAAACCAATCTTTTCTTTGAATAAAGAATATGTTTTATAACC
The DNA here is from genome assembly GCA_964412435.1 of uncultured Paludibacter sp. GTDB lineage: Bacteria > Bacteroidota > Bacteroidia > Bacteroidales > Paludibacteraceae > UPXZ01. Next base: position 3,628 of record CAYPPC010000274.1, on the reverse strand, counting down.
TGATTTGATTATTTCATTTTTTTATAAAATTCGAGTTTGCCGATGATTTAATTTGCTGTATCTTTGTTGCTTATATTAGCAACTGTGCTGTCTGTTTATCAGCGAGTCAGCTGCTTTTTAATTTTTAAAAATAGTTTGAACAAATGGAAAGTATCAGGGAGATTTTTAAAATTGGTCATGGTCCGTCGAGCAGCCACACCATGGGTCCGCGATTTGCTGCTGAGCGTTTTAAAAATGAAAATCCGGAAGCGGTATCTTACCGGGTGACGCTTTATGGTAGTCTGGCTGCTACCGGTAAGGGGCACTTAACTGATTTTGCAATTGCAGATACCTTGAAACCGAAGGAGGTGGAGTTTGTCTGGCAACCGGATATTGTGCTGCCATTTCACACCAACGGAATGAAATATGAAGCGCTTGATGCGGATGGAAATAAGATAAACGACTGGCTGGTCTATAGCGTGGGCGGCGGTAAAATTATGGATGAAAATTCGAAGAGCGAAGAGAAACATATTTATGAACATAACAATATGTACCGCATCATGGAGTATGTTGAGCAGCAGGGTATGGAGTATTGGGAATATATCAAAGAGCGTGAGGACAGCGGCTTTTGGGACTATCTGAATGAGGTGTGGAAAGCAATGAAAGAGTCGATTCACGAAGGGCTCGACACAGAGGGTGTACTGCCGGGAGAGCTGAAGCTTCGCCGGAAGGCATCCGATTACCTGATGAAAGCAAAAGCCTACCGTCCCAGCCTGCAAAGCCGCAGCCTGGTGATGGCATATGCCATGGCTGTTTCGGAGCAGAATGCAGCCGGTGGAAGAGTGGTTACGGCACCCACCTGCGGTTCGGCCGGTGTTTTGCCGGCGGTGCTTTATCACTCTTATAAAAATCATGAAATGAGTGAAAAAAGCATTCTGAATGCGCTCGCTACTGCCGGACTTTTTGGAAATGTGATTAAAACCAATGCTTCCATCTCAGGAGCAGAAGTGGGTTGTCAGGGAGAAGTAGGTTCTGCCTGTGCCATGGCAGCAGCTGCCGCCAACCAGCTCTATGGCGGCACCATTCGTCAGATTGAATATGCTGCTGAAATGGGACTGGAGCATCACCTCGGTATGACCTGCGACCCGGTGTGTGGCCTGGTGCAGGTGCCCTGCATCGAAAGAAATGCTTTTGGCGCCTTGAGAGCACTCGATGCCAACCTCAAAGCAATGTTGTCTGACGGCAAGCACCTGATCAGCTTCGACAAAACGGTGCGCGTGATGAAAACGACCGGTCACGACCTGCCATCACTCTACAAAGAGACCTCTGAAGGCGGACTGGCCCTGGAGTGGCAGACCCGTGCAGAAGAGGAGCGACAGAAAGCACAGCAATAAAACATAAACCCGGTTTGCGAAAAGCAAACCGGGTTTTATTTTCTGTTATAAAGTTTGTATCAGAATCTGATTCCCACGGAAATGGAAGTTCTTAAAAATGCCCAGGGACTTTCAATATCGAAAGCTACCGAGTTGTCATCCTGAATCTGTCCGCCGGTAATTTTTACCGAAGGGGGAAGCTGGGTGTCATTCAAAAGGTCATCTATAAACTGCTGTGCTTCCTGACGGTAGTCGGCATAGGAGCCGTCATACTTCGCAGAAATATTGCTGTTGGCAAATCCACCATGCAGCCCGATAATTTTCCAGTCGATTACAAACATCCGCCTTTTTCCCAAAAGCCACTGTTTGCCCAGGTTAATACCCAGGTTCTGGGAGTTGACATGCCCTTTCAGTTGAATGGACTCCGTATATTCAACTCCTTCATCTTCATAGGTGTAGGCCATATCCATCTGGTTCAATCCAAGATTCTGGTAGAGGTAATAGGGAGCGATGTAAAAGCCGCGTCCGTAGCCTTTGCCCAGATAAAATCGTATTTCAGGAGAAAAGTAAAGATTGTTGTATCTGAAGCTGGAGAGGGCGGTTTTTAATGGTCCCATATCTGTTTCATTCTCTTTGAAAAACTTGTCCATCGCAAAATCAATGACCTGATCGGTGTATGGGATTTTGCCTTCAGAGGCCTGCCCTGCGGCAAATGTCAGGCTCAAACGTTTGCTGATAATTCTCTCCAGAGAGGCTGATTGTCCTCCAAAAGGAAGGGTGCTCACATTGAGTTTTACAATAGTTTTTCCATCAATCAAAGCTCCTTTTTTCAAATACTCGGGTTGCGCAGCCAAAGAAACGGCAGTAATAAACAGTAGCATGAATAGTGATGTGATTTTTTTTCTCATGGTTCTTGCGTAGTTTAAAGGGTTGTGTAAAATAATATTCTTTCTGTCTTTTTAGTGAATGATATAGCTTGTTTTGTCCCTGCCGGGAAAACTGTTTTCGAAAATCTCTTTGGCCTCGTTCAGCAGCAGCTCCTGATTGTCCTTGTAGCGGGCCGAATAGTGTCCGATAATGAGCGCTCCGGCATTGGCTTTCTGAGCAATACTTGCTGCCTGACGGGCGGTTGAGTGCATAGTTTGTCGTGCCCGCAGTGCTTCCGATTCCGCAAAAGTGGCTTCATGATAAAGCACATCAACATTTTCAATCCAGGGAATAATCTGTTCGCGGTAGCTGGTGTCAGAGCAGTAGGCATAGCTGACCGGCGGACTGGGTGGTGTCACAAACACCTCATTTGGAATCAACTCACCCTCTTCATTGATAAAATCATCTCCCAGTTTGATACGCCCTATTTTTGAAACAGGAACTTTATGAAAATCAATCATCTCCCGCTTGATATGGGGCAGCCCTTCTTTCTCCTTAAACAAAAATCCGCAGGCCGGCACCCGGTGTTTGAGCGGAATGGTGAAGACCTCCACACTGCGATCTTCAAATATCTTAGCGTGCTTGGAGGGATTGATTGGATGAAACTCGATGGAGTAGGGAATGCCGTCTCCAAAATAGTTGATCCAGGGTGTCAGCAGCCGCTCCAGATCAGGGTGTGCGTGGATATGTATGTCTGCAGTTCGCTTAAGCATTCCAAAGGTGGAGAGCAGACCAATCAGACCAAAAAAATGATCACCGTGCAGGTGAGAAATAAAGATGTGATTGAGCCTGGAGGTGCCCAGCTTCATCTCCTGAAGGCGAATTTGTGTGCCCTCACCGCAATCAATCATATACTGCTTTTCTCGGAGTTCAAATATCTGGGAACTGGGGTAATTATCCTTTGTTGGCAGGGCTGAACCGCAGCCGAGAATATGAACTTTTGCACGGTGTTTCCCGCTGAAGTACTTATCTTCAACCAGACTGATCTGCTGTTTTTTCACCGGCTTATTCATGTTTATTGTTATGTTTTTAATAGACCCGTGTCTTTTTCTTCAGTTCAAAGTCGCGTCCCAGATACTTTTCACGCACCGTGGGATTGGCTGCCAGCTCTTCGGAGGTACCCTGAAAGAGGATTTTTCCGTCGAAAAGCATATAGGCCCGGTCTGTAATACTGAGTGTTTCATCCACATTGTGGTCAGTAATCAAAATACCGATATTTTTATCTTTCAGCTGCCACACAATATCCTGGATATCCTGTACGGCAATGGGGTCAACCCCCGCAAAGGGTTCGTCGAGCATGATAAATTTAGGCTCAATGGCCAGACAGCGCGCAATTTCAGTACGCCGGC
>CAYPPC010000273.1:1211-3797 GCA_964412435.1 uncultured Paludibacter sp. | reverse complement strand
CCAGTTCTGTAGCCTCATCGGCATATGCCTGAATGGGGTGCCCGGCTGGCAGGCTCAGATCTTTTCGTGCCAGAACATCAGTAAAAACATCAATGATGTCATTCATTCCATCCACCATCACCTCATCCGTAATACCAGCCTCATAAAGGTGTTGTTCACCAAAGGCAAACTCTTCGGCGGTGATCGATTCAAAAGTTTTATTAACCAGTTTACGTGCCTCATCAGGAGTCATCTCCCCGTTAAAAACTTTCAGTTTAATTTCCAGAACCTTATTTGCTTTCTCCTCGTCGATGTTCAGGTATTTCTTCATTTCCACATCCACGTTTGAAATATCTTCTGCTTTATATTTCATAGCTTGCAGTTAATTTAAAATGTTTTTAATCGATTATTTTTTATACAATCAGTACTCATTTCAATCACACTCTATTTAGAATGATTATGAATTATAATAACAAATAAAGAGTCGTTTTAGTTTACTCCCACAGGGAAAAACAGGTGATTTACGAAGATTATTCAATTAGTATCATACGGGCGGGCTGACAATAAAAGAGAGCTTGGTCCTGAATAAGAACAAATTGATAGTTTTTCACTCAAAAAGAGAATTGAAAAACTATTTTTCAAACAATTTTATAGAAACTATTGATTTGTAGATTGAAATCACCTATTTTTGCTTTATGACCTCTTAAATTTGAATCAACATGAAAAACGGAAACAGATATTCTTTGATGTTACTTGCTTTGTTCCTTATTCTGGCAAGTTGCAATAAATCTGAAATGGGCTACGACTCGTATACCTTAGAAATGGAGTCTCCATCATCACAAGTTGAAGAGATTACCGGAAGTGACGACAGAAAACTGATCAAAGACGCCCGGCTCGAGTTTGAAACAGAGAGCTTGGAAAAAAGCAGAGAGACCATTTTCGAAGCTGCCAAAAAGCACGGGGGCTATGTGGCATCTGACCGCGAATCTACATCTACGAACCGCATCAGCAACACTATGACGGTAAGAGTACCGGATACAAGCTTTGATGCCTTTATGAATGAGGTATCCCGCGGAGTCAAAAAGTTTGACAGCAAAGAGATCGACGTGATGGATGTGACCGAAGAGTTTATGGATGTGGAAGCCAGGCTTAAAACTAAAAAGGAACTTGAACTGCGCTACCTGGAGCTACTGAAACAGGCTAAAACGGTCACCGAGGTTTTAGAAATTGAGAAAGAGCTAGCCCAGGTCAGAGCTGATATTGAATCAGCAGAAGGACGAATTAAGTATATGCAGGACAGAGTCTCCTTTTCAACCCTTACCCTCTATTTCTACGAAACAATCTCCTACAAAACCGAGTTTGGTAAAAAATTCTCCAACGGATTTAAACAAGGGCGCAACAATCTGATCTGGTTCTTTGTGGCGCTGGTCAATATCTGGCCCTTTATCCTGATTATAATCACAGCAATTATATTGGTTCGTTACTATAAAAGAAGAAAACGCAATGAAAAGATTTAGCTATATTCTGATTGCTGCACTGATCGGCTTCACCTCCTGCCACTCCTCTAAAAAGCTCACCGCACACGTGGAGCCCTTAGAGATAGACGAAGTTTATATTATCGAACCTTTCGGCTACATCTCATTGATACAACAGTCGAACAAGGCTTTCGAAGATGAACTGTTAAGTGCCAAATCAGCACAAATCACGCTGCAGGCACTGCAAAATCCTGATCTGAAAATTCCTATAGGCGGCATCATCAGCGTGCAGGATGCCGATGTTCGCCATTTGCTGGCTGAAGAGACAGACGAACTGATCTCAGCAGTTATCGCAAGCGGGAAAATCAGTCACTTAAAAATCCCTCCTACGATTAGCAAGGTGCTAAAAGCCAACGAAGCACGCTACGGACTGCTGACCGTGCAGGCTGGTTTTTCCAGAAGTAGCAAAAACTACAGAGGAGAAATAGCTAAATCTATTTTTATGGGATTTATTACACTCGGTCTATTTCAGTCAACCCCCATAAAAGCCAACTCCAATGTTTACATCATGATTGTAGATGCCGAAAGCGACCGGGTAGTCTTTGCCCGCTACTCTAAATCTCAAAATGAGCCGCTTCATCCTTCTGCCCTGGAAGTGCAGCTGCACCATATTTTTAAAGGTTATTTCTTTTAGACTCAGAAGCTGAATAGGTCAATAAAATAAGAGGCACGATAGTTGTAATAGTGAGACTGGCAACTGATTTTGCTGCGGCAGTCAGATACCGACATTCAACTTTATAAGCACGCTGAAAATGAAAAAACTACTTACCGCTATACTCCTGCTACTATCGCTGAGCCTGTCGGCCCAGATGCAATATTTCACCACCAATGGAAAAAACAGGCTTTCCCGGGCCACTACCGACCGGATGCTTGCCAGGCAGGTGGAAAAATTCAGCGACATACTCGGCGTGCCGATGTATGGCAGTCTCACCGTGGAGAGCAACACGCTGATTAATGACAGTCTAATTACGCTGGTGAGCTTTGACATCAGTGACCTGAAGCCGGAGTTAAAGGTGAAGTACGCCTTGATAACAGAGCTGACCGGCAGAAAATTTCCGGATTTTGAATTGAA
>CAYPPC010000273.1:0-1201 GCA_964412435.1 uncultured Paludibacter sp. | reverse complement strand
ATCCGTTTAGCACAGTTGCTTGGAAAACCGGTGCTGATTAATATCTGGTTTACCGCATGCGCCCCCTGCATCGAGGAGATGCCGGCACTTAATAAAATGCAGGAAAAATATGGCGATGAGGTTCACTTTGTTGCAATTACCTTTGAAGAGGACTTTGTGGTCAACAGCTTTCTGCAAAGACACGACTTTAACTTTACGCATCTGGTGAATGCCGGGGAATTTATCAACAGCATAGGCGTTAAAAGCGCTCCGGTAAGTTTATTTATTGATAAAAACGGCATTTTGAGATATGTAAAAGGGAGCGTGCCCTACGAAGAGAACGAAGAGGGTGAACTTGTTCCCGGGCAGGGAGAGGTGTTTTATGAGATCATTGAAGAGCTGCTGCTTTAATCACAAGGGAAAAAGATACAATAAAAAAATGCGAATCGTTTAACGGTTCGCATTTTTCTATGATATAAGTTTTCAATTAACTTGCACTCTTCTCCTTAATCCACTCATCCATCGCTTTGGCAGCACGGCGGCCGTCGCCCATGGCGAGGATCACGGTGGCACCACCCCGAACAATGTCGATTGCATGGTGTCGTTATTTACAACTACAGTGCCCCATTTGCTAACCTCCAATTCGGGCGTACTTTGAGAAATCAACGGGTTGGGCGATACACCCACGCTTACAATCACCTCATCTACTTCTATAGAGGTGGTTTTTCCTTCCACCGGTACCGGTGAGCGGCGCCCTGAATCGTCCGGCTCGCCCAGCTCCATCACCTGGAGCACCATTCCGCGAACGCGGCCTTTATCATCACCGACATACTCTATTGGATTATGCAAGGTCATAAACTCAATGCCTTCACTTTTGGCGTGATGCACCTCCTCGAGCCGCGCCGGCATCTCAGCTTCTGTGCGGCGATAAACGATAATAGCACGCTCTGCTCCTAATCGTTTTGCGGTGCGCACCGAGTCCATCGCTGTGTTACCGCCACCAATTACCGCCACATTTTTACCTTTATACACCGGTGTGTCCGACTCCGGGTTGGCAGCATCCATCAGGTTTACCCGCGTCAGGTATTCGTTGGACGACATAATACCCACTAAGTTTTCACCTTTGATATTCATAAAACGAGGAAGACCCGCGCCACTCGCCACAAAAATGCCTTCGTAACCCTCCTCTTCCAGCTCCTGAATGGTGATGGTTTTACCGATA
>CAYPPC010000272.1:896-3798 GCA_964412435.1 uncultured Paludibacter sp. | reverse complement strand
AGTGGTTAGCGATGACTGGGCTCACCCCTACACGCGCGCAAAAGCTGCTTATCCCGGACCGTGGATTGCAGATAACAAGTTCTGGGTGAATGTGGCCCGTGTGGACAATGCTTACGGCGACCGCAACCTGGTTTGCACCTGCCTGCCGGTGTCAGCTTATGAAGATATGGCTGAGTAACACTCAGGTCATATAATAATCCAAATAAAAGAGAGCCGACAGGAAATTTCCTGCCGGCTCTCTTTTCAAAACAACAATAAATCAGTTAAACTAATTTTTATTTTATAGTAATCCCGGAACCCATGGTGCTTTTTTGTTTTACACTTTTAGGACTTCCGGTACAATTTAACTTGCTGGCACCTTTCAGGTCTGCATCCAGACTTTCGGTGGTGTGAATGTCGGCACGGGCAGCGCCGGTAAGCTGCACTTCACTGTGTGCGGCTGTGAGCTTCGAAGCGCTGACTGAAGATGCTCCATGTACGTTCAACTTCAGATAATTGGTTTTCCCTTCCAGGTCCAGTTTGGCCGCCCCTGCCAGATGCACGTCCAGAGAGTCACTGATATCCAGGTTCATAAAAACTTTGGCAGCATCACCCAGGCTGATATAGAATTTTTCAGCCTCCATAGTTTCCTTGGCAACCAGGTTGGAGAGCCCGCTTAGGTTCAGTATGTTTAATCCTTTAACCCCGATTTTAATCTCAATCGGTTTCCGGAGCAAGTAGTCGTTGTATTTAGTCTTTACGCCATCCACAATGCTCACATTTTCATCACCAATAAGATTGGCCATGTTCACTCTCAGTGTGCCGTTATCTACCGAAGTCACCACATCAGCAATGTAGCGGCTGGATGCTGTAACGGATACTTCCGGTGTGTCGCTGTTGTAAATTACTACGGCAAAACGCCCGGAGATATCGATGGCGTTAAAAGCGGGCACCTCCCGTATTTCGGTACTTACCGAGCTTTCTGTACGCTCGCTTTTGTTTTGTGCTGAAAGCGTGAAATTTGATAAAAGCAGCAATACTCCCAGACTGTAAATAATTCGTTTCATATTAGAAATTTAATTGTTCTACTTAAAATTAATGGTAGAGGAGCCGACTTGAATTTGAGTTTTCTCTTCCGGATTTCCGTAGCAGTTAATTCGGCTGGCACCGGAAGCGTTTCCTTTAAAAACTTTAGTAGCGTGAACATCTGTTTTGCTGGCGCCTGACAGTTTAACGTTAGCATAGCGCGAAATCAGATCTCCGGCATTTACAGCTGAAGCGCCCGAACAATCTATCAGGATTGTATCAGTTTTACCTTCAATATCAAACCGGCTGGCTCCTGAGATAGAGATATCCAATTTCTGTGCCGAATTTACATTCAACTTTGATCTGCTTGCTCCGGTCAGGTTCATATTAAGGTTTTTTAGCTCAAATGTCTCTTCAAAGAGTATTCTGGAGGCACCGCTCGCTTTCACTTTACTGATAGAATCCAGTCCGATTTCCACACGAATGTGCGGACTTATCAGCTTATTGGCTACATATATTTTAAGCTGACCGTTTTTGACTTCAGTCTTAACATGCGGCAGAAAATCCTCTAAGGTATGAACAGTCACACTTTGTTCGGCCTGTTGTGTTAGCAGCACTTCAACAGCGCCTGATGCATCAATGGCATGGAAAGGAGCTAGTGTGCGAGTTTCAGAATTGGTGTTCAGATCATCGCTTTCAAGTGGTTTCACCCACTCCCAGTTCTCCTTTTGCTTAAAGCCAAAATGGCGGGCAACCTTTTTCATCGTTTCGGCACCGGTGCCGATGAACATAAATATGCCGGCCAGCCAAAGTATTAGAGCCACCCAAAGTCCGGAAGCCGAGCGCTTCCCTTCACGTTTCGAAACCACATGCAGGCTCCAGTAAATAAGTGCAAAAATAGGTGCTCCAATGATTAGAATCAGGGATGTTATCAGTAAAATAATTTTATCGGGCGTGCTGGTATCAAAGAGTGAAAAGAAATTTGGGAATACAGAAATGACTGCATCGGGCTCGAGTAAATAGACGATAAGTCCAAAAATCAGTGCGGCTATCAGTATGCCTCCTGCAATACCTATGATTCCGCCAATAAAGGAGAAAATTATTTTCAGAAAACCGGAAGTAATCTTTAGCAACCGGCTTCCGAAGTCGTTAGCGCTCTCTTTGAACTTATCACTTTCAAGATACTCTTTGGCATCCTGCATCTTAATTTTTATATTTTGGATATTGACATCCTCGCCGTGCATCTCCAGCTTTTGTGTTGTTGTAAGCGCCTTCGGCACAATGACCCAAAGCAGCAGATAGATAAGAATAAATGTGCCGGAAGTGAGGATAGTAAGTACGATAAAGATAACGCGGACCAGCAGGATGTCTAAATTCATAAACAAACCTAAACCAGCAGCAACTCCACCAAGCAGGCGATTTTCAATATCCCGGTAGAATTTTTTATAACTCTTGCTGCCGGATTTGCCCTCATACTCTTTTTCTCCTGCTGTTTGCCCCGGCTCCTCACTACTGTCGTCAAACTGGCTAGGTTTGCCCATGATTTTGATGATGTCACCCACATCTTCGAGGGTAATCACATTTTTGCGGCTGTCCATTTTTTCAGAAAAGAGTTCTGCAATGCGGCCTTCGATATCTGTCATGATGTCAGCACGCTCACCCTCCTCTTCAAAATGTTTTGAAACCTCATCCAGATAGGATTGAAGCAGCTCGTAAGCGTCGTCATCTATGTGGAAAACAATATTGTTCAGGTTGATGGTAAATGTTTTTTTCATTGTACTATCTGCTTATTTTAATTTATCAACGGCGTTATAAATTTTATTCCAGGCTTTGTCCAGTTCATCCAGAAACAAAAGCCCCTTATCTGTAACCTCGTAGTATTTCCGGGGTGGCCCCT
>CAYPPC010000272.1:0-886 GCA_964412435.1 uncultured Paludibacter sp. | reverse complement strand
ATTCCTCCCAGCGGTAGTCGAGCAATCCTCCATTTTTCAGGCGTGTGAGCAAAGGGTAGAGTGTTCCCTCCACCACAATCAGCTCAGCCTCTTTTAGCTCGCTGATAATGTCGGATGCATAGGCAGATTTGGTTTTCAGAATAAGCAAAATGCAATACTCCAGAAACCCTTTCCGCATTTGCGATTTTATATTTTCAACATTCATAATTTCTAACCCTTTAGTAAAGTGAAAAAAGAATTCTAATTCAGAACTGACAGACCTTTATTTCATCAGCTCCAAAATTTTAAGTCGGAACAAATACTCAAATTTGGCCTGTGTCTCTTCCGAAATTGAGTGAGTGAGGTTGGTTTTGGCCAGGTTCACTTCATACTGATTGGCACGGCCTACCTCAAACTTTTGATTGGCAAAACGATATGATTCGTTGTTGGCTGCCACCGATTTTTGACTGCTTTCCCAGCGTTTTTTAGCTGCTACAGCGTTGTAGTAAGCTTGCTGGATACTCTTTTGTATTTCAATTTTACGATTCTCAATCTCTATGCGTGCGCTTTCCACCTGAATTTTGGCCTGCTCCACCTGGTTTCTGGTTTCAAAACGATTGAAGATGGGGATGGCCAGATTGAGTCCGATACCGGTACTCATATTATTTTTAAACTGAGTAGCAAATGGGGTGTTTGCCGGCAGATTACTCATATTGTAATAGCCTGTTCCCCAGTTGGCGCCCAGTGAGAGCGACGGGAGTGAACCCGAACGGGCAATATTGATATTTTTCTGGCTGCTCTGCAAACGGTACTCGGCAGATTTTATTTCCGGACGGGTCTCTACGGCAGTTTGATACACATCATCGGCTGTCAGCAGCATCATCTCGCTCACCAGCAGGTTGTTGGG
>CAYPPC010000271.1:0-3839 GCA_964412435.1 uncultured Paludibacter sp. | reverse complement strand
CTACCTCTGGAAAGTGCCCATCCAGAGGTAGCGGGCGGTGTGTTCGCCCACCAGTTCGCCGATGCGGCTGCGCATTTCGCGGGCTGCTTTGTTGGTGAAAGTAAGTGCCAGGATAGAGGCCGGTGAGATGCCCTGCGATATCAGGTAGGCGATTTTGTAGGTGAGTACCCGGGTTTTGCCTGAGCCGGCACCTGCGATCACCAGCGAGGGACCCTCGTTGTAGGTCACCGCCTCTAATTGGTTTTTATTGAGTTCTTTGAGAAAATCCATTGCTGTAGAGAAATTAATGTAAGCTACAAAGTTACAATTTTAACTGCACTCTTTGAAATAAGGGGCGGTGAAGTTGTGAACAATAGTGAGTCGGTGGTAATTCAGTAGTAATTCAGTAGTGATTCAGTGGTTATTCGATAGTAATTCAATGGTAATTCAATGGTAATTCGATGGTGATTCAATGATAATTCAATTGTAATTTAGTGGTAATTTTGATGATGTTACGCACTTATACAACAGAATTACGGCGTAGCCGAATTACAATTGATATTCGCCGAAGGTAATAGAATCCAATGCTCCTTTTTTTTAGGGATAGGGGAGAAGTTCTGCCCTCCGGGCAGTGGTCCTGATAGCTTATGCTGTCCGTGGGTCGGTGACCCACGGTTACCGAGGTTTAGTCCTTCGGACTGTGGATTGTGCGATTTTATTTTTATTGGGCTATAAATAATAATCTTAGAACAATTTGAGTTAAACCCGATGTTGTATAAATATGGGCATCTGCAACTTATTTCGTGTGATTTTACTGCGCACTATATCCTCTCAGGATGACAATTTCAACTACCTTAAATATCCGTCGACATAAATCAGCGTCCCTAACAAAATAGCAAGTTGACGGTGAGAAAGCATTCCAGATAATAAAACTTGAGTAGTATGCAATCTTTATCGCCCGTCGTTATGTAAGTTTGATCTTTGCTAAAATATTTGTCGACGGGCTTGAAACACAAAATGCTCCTTGTCATCTCGCAGAGATATAGTGCGGCATTTAAACGTTGCAGAAGTTGGAAGAGAGCTACTATTTAATATTGAAAATAAGGTAGAAGTATGTACTTTTGTTTTTCTTATTGGGCTAAAGCCCGGGTATCATCAGCCGCTCCTGGTCCCCGACTTAAAAGTCGGGGTAATTGATGGTGGGGGGGAGCCGGCTTTAGTGGGTCAGAAGAGAATTATTTTACAAGGTTAATCAATGATAAGAGCCTTCAAATATAGGCATTTTCGTATTGGCTTATTTTCACATTATAAAATGCGGGGCTATTGAGGGTGGGGATGATGGGCTGTGGAGCTATGGTCGAGAAAACTTTACCAAAGTAAGTGGGTGATTAAGCGTTTACGCATCTGGTCTGCCGACTATAAGTTCGGCTGACCAGTAATGAGAGCACGAAACTGATACGTAAATTAAACTTCCACCCACGGTCGCAAAAGGATTAAAAGTCGCTGACGCGGCTGGAAAGCCACGTCTCCCGTTAGATACTGCATAACATTAACTTTTCTCATTTTCTCATTTTCACATTCTCACATTTTCACATTTTCTCATTGTCTCATTTTCTCATTCTCACATTGTGCTACTTATCACTCAGTTCATAAAAGAGCAGATCGCCCACCCGGTTTTGACGGATAGTGCCTTCCGCCTCGAGGTGGTTGAGATGGTGCTGGATTTCGTCAGCGTGCAACCCCACAATTTGCTGCAGATCGGCCAGGGTGCAAGGGCGCCTGGCGATGGTTTGCAAAATGCCGGCAGACACATTTTCACTCTGAATGCCGATGGTGGCGCCCTCTTTGGGGCGGGCGATAATCTCCACCCGGGGCAGTGCCCAATCGTCAGCAATCTGCTGTAACTCTGCATGGCTCAGAGGCAGCAGGTCGTCGATGATACCGGGGCGGTCGAGGGTATTGAGCTGCACCGAATCGGGATTAATTTCCAGGATAGCCTCTTTCAGCCGCGCCAGCTCCTCAGCATCGTCGTTATAGCCTTTGAGCAGCAGCACCTCTAACCAGATGGGTCCGTTAAACTCCCGGCGCAGATCGATCAGACCCTGAATATGTCGCTCGAGGGTGTGCTCCGGATCGGGACGGTTAATCAGCCGGAAGGCACGCTCACCTGCTGCATCGAGCGAAGGCATAATCAAATCGACGCGACTCAGTTCGCGACGCACCTGCGGATCGTGGAGCAGGGTGCCGTTGGTGAGCACCGACGTTTTGACCTGCGGATAGTTGCTTTTGATAAAATTAACGATATCGCCAAAACGGCTGTTGAGGGTGGGTTCACCCGAACCGGTCAGCGTCATATAGTCCGGCTCCGGATTTTTACTCATAAAATCCTCCAGCTCGGCGGTGAGTTTTTCAAAAGGGATATAGGGCAGCCGCTCGGAACTAAGTTTGGTAGTTTTACCCACTTCGCAGTAAACACAATCGAGCGAGCACACTTTTTTAGGAACTAAATCGACACCGAGCGAAACGCCCAGGCGGCGCGAAGGCACGGGGCCAAAGAGATATTTATACATTTTACTGAGGTGTTTTTATACAGAATAGCTGGAGAATTTCTCCATAAAGGTGTTATAGTATGTTTTAGAAACGGGAATATCGGGCGTGCCCTCCGCATCGAGTTCGATCACGATGCCTGTTTTCTGCTTTTTGAGCACCTTCACCTGATCCATATTAACAATGTAGGAGCGGTGGCAGCGGGTGAGGGGCGTTTCGCCGGCGTAGCGCTCTTCGATCCACTTCAGCGAGTTGCGCAGCAGAAACTGTGAGATACCCGATTTGTTCAGATAATATATAGTGGTATAATTATCGGCCGATTCGATATAGAGCAGATTCTCCTGCATCACCGAAATTTTCAGGTCCCCCTTCTCATCCGGAAAAGCGATCAGGGTTTTGGTGCTGCTTTCTCCGGCGGTGCTACTCTCCATATGGTCGAGCAGGGCGCTTTTCTCCTTCCAGGAAAAATAGAGCCAGGAGATAAAGTAGGGCAGCAGCAGAATCAGCGCAGTGTTGGTGATGCTCTGCTGAAAAATCTCCATAATGTCACGGTGGATGCCGTCTTTGGGAAAATAGCGTGCAAAGAGGGTGTAGAAAAGTGACATAAACACTATCTCTGCCAAAATCCAGACTCCAAATTTCCAGTAATATAGGTCGTGCTTTTTCACGTAGGAGGTCATAATTATCCGGCTGATAACCACCACCAGCATACCGGTGAGAATAATCAGACTGGAGAAAGCGAAGTAGGTAAAATCCGAAATGCCGGGATACCAATTGCGCGAGCCGAAGGGCTCAAACAGATTGATAAAAAGCAGGGCAAAAACAGCGGTGAATATGATCATTCGGGTGCTGTTTTTCTTCTCATAAAGATAGGACGGAATTTTTTTAAACATCTTCGTTAGGGCATTTATTTCTACAGCTACAAAGGTAGATTTTTATTGAATAATAGCCAAAAAATGAGCTGAACTCCACTTTTATTTCACCCCTCTATATCGAATTTCACCCCAAATAAAAGATTTTATCCCTTTTGCCGGCTCTATTTCCCACTTTTTTGACGGGAAGATAAATAAACTGTTTTTTTGTGAAAACTTAAAACAGAAAAAAGTATGTACGCCTATAACGAACGCTATACAGCACTAAGCAACCGCTTCAACTGGGAGCAGGAGTTGCAGATTAATGAGACCGGAGTCGAGATCCGTTTTTTTGATTTTACAAGCCGCCCCGAAGAGACTGCCGGCCGGGGCAAAGGATTCGATGCCGATAAAAATATCGGAGAGAACTACAGCTTCAAATACCCGGTTTTTCATTCGGCC